>JAYRTK010000052.1:0-14856 GCA_041919595.1 Lysobacteraceae bacterium | reverse complement strand
ATGCTGGTCAATCAGGCAACTCCGCTTTGTCTTGTCAGATTTCTACTACACCGGGTGCGCGCTGTTTTTGTTGGCTAACGCCTGAGTTAAGCCGCGCCGAACGCGGCAGATGGGAGCCAGTATTGCGCGCACTCAGGCAAGTTTCAACGAAGCCGAGATACGGCGTCGGCTTGAACGACGAGTTAGGCGCGAAGGAAGCCGGCGAAGATGAAGTCATTGCGGGCGGGACGAAAGACCGAAGCCCGGAAGCCTGAGCGCGCCAGACGAACTGTCCGCCGGCCGCCACCTAAGCGACCGCGTCTGGGGCGAACGTGCCGACCGTAAGCCGACCGGTGATTCCGAAGCCGACGAACGCAACGCATGCAAAGTGTGAGCGCGCACGGTGCACTTGACCAAAGAAGCAACGTGTCCAAAAACCTTCCGAAGAGTAACGCTGACCGAAGCCGAAAAATTGCAGCGCTGACAACGTAACTGCTGAATGCTTTTTACCGCCTAACACCTGAGTTAAGCCGCGCCGCGAAGCGGCGTCGGCTTGGACGAATTGTTAGGCAGCAGCGCCGAGTACATGCGCTTTATAGATAGCGTGCTGCCTTTCAGCGCCTGCTGCAAGATGAGGCAGTTCGGCCAGCAAGCCATCCACGAGATGAGCCGGTTCTGGTACGGGCCGAAAACCGATGCCCTCCCAAGCCCGCATGCTTGAAGGCGCCATCGCCTGAAGCTGGAACTCCAAGGAGGTAAGGCTTGCGAAGTACGGCTCTGGCAGAGAGCTACGAGGTATGGAAACGTAACTCGCCGCGCAATACTTACGAATGAAGGCGTTTCTCAGCTTCTTTGCCGCGTCCGCATCTGCGGCCGACTGCTCACGAGCGGCTGCCGGGTTATCAAGCTTCTTGCAGTAACGCCACATGCGGCCCGTGCAGTACGCTTGCGTGAACTTGTGACTGCGGCCTTCGCTGCCAGTGGCGTGCTTGCTGTGAATCCTAGTGCGAAACCCCTCAGTGGCTTTCGGCGTGCTACCGATGTACCGAATTTGCCTTTCATGATCCCAAAGAGCGTAGATGCCGAACTCTTCTGGCAGATCCGCGAGATTGACCGGTTCGGATCGCGTCAGCTTTTCAAAGATACTTCGAGTGTCCACGATCTCTCCCTGCTGCCTAACGCCTGAGTTAAGCCGCCCCGCAGCGGGGCGGCGGACGCGTGCTAGCGTAGCGTATGCACGTGGCCGATGCCACGATGCGGGGTCGGCTTGAACGAATTGTTAGGCCTACCCCTTAGTGAGATGCCAGCCATTGTTGTACGGACACTCATAGATTTCTAAATGCAAACCGCGCTCATTCCTGATTATGGCGGCTCGTTTAGTAGCAGCATCACGAGTTTGGTAAAGGGCTTTATTTGAACCCTCTCTGTCCGTGCACTCTGCACAAATAGTGCTTGGTGTTTGTCTGCTTTCTGGGGACAAATGCCAAGAATTGCACTTAACACATTTATATGGAATCAACTTATTGTCGTATTTGTAGAAAAGCGTTTCAGCACGACTACTAGCATCATGTTCACTATCAAAGCAATCCAATTCTTTCCCAGTGGTTCTACTCTTGCATGGCTCTTTAAACGTGGTCATAGGCAACTCCATGTAGGCCTAACTACAAGTAGACCCCAAAGTGGGGTGTAGCGCAGAGGCTGCCACAGGCTTCCCGAGGCGGTCAATCAGGAAATGCCTCAAGAATCATGGAGATGATCCGATGCCCTTGTTCGGCTGGCCAAGCCCATTCGCCGGAATACACGGCATGGACACCCCGATATTAATTATCGCGGCAATCAGACCCCGATATACGAAGCGCTGCATCCTTTGAAGGACGCGGGCACTCGGACATCACGATCCGGGGCATTGAGCGATGTTCGCGGTCGTTTGCCGTTGCAGCTTGATGCTCCACGCATGGCGACGACGTATCCGCATGGGTTTCGCCGCTGTATTCATTTCGACGCCCACCCCTCTCCAGACGAACATGACGGGGGGGGGGCCGAGCATCGTGCCCTGCCGCTGTGCGATGCGTTTGCGTGCGGCCTGCCGTCTGCGTCGTTGGATCGCACACGAGGGTCACGGCGTCTGTTGCACCACCGCCATCGCGTTCATCGATCGATAACCGTTGGATTGATCGTCGCTGCGTATCGTCATGCCCGGATGCGGACGGATCGTCGCCATCGTTCATTGTCCCGGCACCGATGTTCAGGTGTCGCCATCGATGGTCCGCCGTGGCCGCGTCCGGTCTACGGCCGTTTCCGGGAGGCGTTGGCGTTGGCTGGAACGACCGGCGCCGTGTTTGCGGCCGGGTCGCCCAGGATCGCTTTCGCCAGGACATGCGCATGAAACTCTCGCTCGTGGTATTCGCCGTGGTCTTGTCCGTGATGCCGTCGCTGGCCGCGTGCCAGGCGCAATCCGGCAGCGGTCTCGTCATGCGGCCACCGACCCCGGCAGCGGTGAAGGGCATCGTGGTCGCGCGGCGCTTCACGCTGTCCACGCCGTATCGCTCGACCTGGGCGAAGACGCCCTACGACGTCTCGCGCGGGACGCTGGTGGTGATCGAGGTCGATCCAGCGTACGTGGTGCCCCGCGATGCGCTGGAACCGGTGCTGTACGCGGGCGATGTCGCGGTGGAACGGCTCAATCACGGCCATGTCTCGGGGCACGTCATCGGCATCGTGCCCGGCGATGTCGATCCGGCGACCGTGCCGATCTGGTTCGGCCGTCCGCAACTGCCGGAGCGACTGACGCCGGACATGATCGCGGAAGAACGCGCGCGCGCGGAAAAGGCCGGCATCCGCGCATTGCCGCAGGCACGGAGCGCCGCGAACGCCGCGCCGGCCTCGGCGACGGATCTGGCCGCGTTGCTGCGCGATGTCGCGGCCGCGCTGGTGTACCGCTACGCACCGGAAGACAAGCGGATCGCGGATGCCTGGCGCCTGCCGGTCGCGAAACCGCGCGCGCAGCGCGGCCGCGACTGAAGGTCTGCGACGGAAGGCCTGCGATGGAACGTCCGTGATGGAACGTCGTCGCGGGCGAATGAGGGATCGGACACGGGACGGAATCGACATGAACCTGCATCGCCGCTGGACATTGGCCGCATCGGCCCTGCTCTGCCTGCTCTCGCCGCTGTCCGCGGGCGCGGCGATCGTCAAGACCGAACTCGCCGGCAATGCGCTGACGCAGTCTCCCTTCTTCGAATACGTGCGCGCGTTCAACGTCGATGCGCCGGTGCAGATCGCGATCGATCCGAACCGCTTTCCGGCCATCGTCGGCCTCACCTGCGACGTGTTCGTGGTCGCGCACAAGAGTCCTTCGCAGTGGCAGGGCGATCCGGCCTTGATCGATGTCACGCCCGGCGGCGCGCTGGCGCGCGCGTTCGTCGCCGGCAATCTCCAGGCCAACACCTTCGAGGTGGCGCCGGCATCCAGCCTGTCCGCGATCGCCGGCGCCGGCCTCGGTGTGGGCTACGACGCGATCCTCGACTGCAACCGCAACGGCGTGCTGGACGACGGTGATTACATCGACGGGCTGGAGGATCAGGCCGGGTTGTACATGGTCCACGACACCACCGCGCCCGGGCCGCACGGAGTAACCGAAGCGATCTACAGCCTCGATTCCGGGGTGGCGTCGAGTTTCGGCATTCCGGCCACGCGCCGCAGCCAGGATCTGTACTACCCGACGAACATCGGCGCGATGGGCCGGCTGCCGATCGTCATGATCGGCCACGGCAACGGGCATTCGTTCGACTGGTACGACCACATCGGCCAGCATCTCGCGTCCTACGGTTACATCGTGGTGAGTCACGACAACAACACCGGACCCGGCCCGGGCAGCGCGGCGGCGACGACGCTGGGCCATACCGATGCCTTCATCGACCAGGCGGAAGCCGGCGCCATCGCCGGCGGGGCGCTGGTCGGCCATCTCGACACCCATCGCATCGTCTGGATCGGCCACAGTCGCGGCGCGGAGGGCGTGGCCATCGCCTACGACCGCCTGTTCGACGGCACCGCCATGCCGACGCATTTCGTGCGCAGGGACGTGCGCCTGATCAGCAGCATGCTGCCGACCGATTTCACCGGCACCGCGAACGCGAATCCGCACAACGCCAACTATCATCTGTGGACGGCCGCCGGCGATTCCGACGTGAACGGGTCCGCAGGCGACGCCTGCACCGACGGCGGCGGCAACTTCTTCGAGCTGTGCCAGACCTTCCATCTGCACGAACGCGCCACCGGCTACCGGCAGTCCACCGTGGTCCAGGGCGCGGGGCATGGCTGGTTCCACGACGAAGACTCGGCGGGCTCGGCGTTCGCGGGCCCCTGCCCGATCGGCGAGGCCAACACCCACAAGATCCAGCAGGGCTATTTCCTGCCGCTGGTGAAGCATTACGTCGAAGGCAATGCACCCGCGCTGGATTTCCTCACCCGCCAGTACGAATCCTTCCGCCCCATCGGGATTCCCGACGGCGACCCTTGCCTCGTGGTGACCCACGAGTACCGCAACGGTTCGCCGATCGGCAATGTCGTGATCGACGATTACCAGACCAACGCCGCGACCAACCTCGGCAGCGCCGGCGCCGCGGTGAGTTTCGATGTCGACAACATCGCCGAAGGCCGCCTCGACGACAACAATCTCGACTTCGCCTGGAACCCGCTCGATCCGTTCAACGGCGCCACCCAGGCGGGCACCAGCGACAGCCAGACCGTGCGCGCCGACGACAGCCGCGGCGTGGTCTTCGACTGGAACGGCGCTGACCGGTTTTACGAGTGGCAGGTGCCGGCGGGCGCCAACGATTTCGCGCGTTACCGCGTGCTCTCGCTGCGCGGCGCACAGGCCACGCGGCATCCGAATACCGTCGCGGCGCTGGGCGATCTCACCTTCACGGTGACCCTGCGCGACGGCAACGGCGTCAGCAGCCGGATCAACATCGGCGCGTACGGCGGCGGCCTGGAAGAGCCCTACCAGCGCAGCGGCGGCTGGCACAACGAGATGGAGACGATCCGCATCCGCACCACCGATTTCCTGCACAACGGCAGCGGCATCGATCTGGCGAACATCGCCGCGGTACGGCTGGAGGTCGGTCCGTCGTTCGGGTCGAACGCGGGCCGGATCGTGATCGACGAATTGATGCTGAGCAGCGATGTCCCGCCGCTCGGATTGACCATCGTCGAACCGACGACGGCGCGGCCGGCGTATGCGGGTACGTCGGTGGCGGGCAACCGGGTGCTGGTGCGGCTGTACGGCACCGGCCTGGATCTGTCGCCGGGCAACATGACGATCGCCGTCGGCGGCGTGCCGCTGACACCGGCGCAGATCCCCACGCCCGCGGCACAGGTCGGCGGCGAAACCTGGGTGGTGATCGCGCCGGGTCCGAAACCGGACGGTTGCCGCGATCTGACGGTGTCTCTGGCCGTGCCCGTCGGCATGAGCGCCGTGCAACCGCAGAGTCTGTGCTGGGCCGACGACGAATCGCGCGTGTTCGATCGCGTGCTCGCCATCGACCAGACCAACAGCATGCATTTCGACGGGCGCACCGGCGTGCCGAGCACCGCGAAGATGGAGGCGGCGCGCGCGGCGGCGAAGTTCTTCGTCGACCTGTCCAATGCCGCGGACCAGATCGGCGTGATCAGCTTCCAGCGCCGCGACCAGAACGGCGACGGCAGCGTCACCGATCCCGACGAACTGGCCGAGCCGACGTTCGCGATGATCGCCGCGGGCGAAGGTCCGACCGACCAGCGTCCGAACGCCCGCGCCGCGATCGGCCTGATCGAACCCGACACCACGCCCGGCTTCGCCGGCCCGGAAACCTCGCCGGGCGCGGGCCTGGTCGAAGCGCGCGACATGCTCGCCGCGGGTGCGGTCGCCGGGCACGCGCCCAACATCGTGCTGCTGACCGACGGACTGGAGAACTACGCGCCGTTCTGGACCCGCGCGGGTCCCGGCGGACCGCTGCGTCCGCTGTTCGATGCCGACACCATCCGCATCGACACCGTGGGCATCGGCAGCGACGCCGACGATGCGCTGCTGCTCGATATCGCCCAGACGACCGACGGCCAGTTCCGCAATCTCAACGAGGGCGCGGGGTCGTTCGAACTGCTCAGCCGCCTGTCCGACTGGTACAAGTCGGTCGACGAGGATGTGCGCGGCGAACAGCGGTTCTTCCATGCCGAAGGTTTCCCGACCACCGTCGTGACGAGTCCGGGCACCACGACCCATGTCCGCCGTCTGCGCGCGGGATATTTCGACGTCGAACCGGCGCTGGACTGGATGACCGTGGCCTTCCACGCCAACATCGATCACGCGGCGACCGTCCACCTGCTGGCGCCGGGAAGCACGACACCGATCGTGATCGCGCCGCCCGCGACCACGCTGCGCACGGATCCGCGGCATGCGGTGTATCGCATCCGCACGCCCGCGGCCGGACGCTGGACCTATCTGGTCGACGTGCACGCGGCCAACGCCGAATTCTTCGCCGTGGCCTCGGGCCCGACCGCGCTCACCGCGAAGGTCGGACCGCGTCAGCTCGCGCGACGTCCGTCCGGGGATCATCTGATGCCGCTGCGGGTGTGGATCGCCGACCGGGCATCGGTGCGCGGCGCCACCGTATCGGGCTACGTGCGCCGTCCCGACGGCGTGAAGACGCCGGTCACCCTGCGCGACGACGGTGCTTCGATGGACGGCGGCGCCGACGACGGCATCTACGGCCTCGGTTTCGCGGCCACGATCCCCGGCGCCTATTACGTGCATCTCAAGGCCAGCGGCACTTCGAACACCGGTGTGCCGTTCGAGCGCTATCCGTGGACCTCGTTCCTGCTGCCGGGCGCGCGCAGACGGCCGATCCCGCCGGGCGAAGGTCTGCCCGGACTGCCGCGCGGCGAAGGCTGCGGCTGCGAATCCGAAACGCGGTATTCGTATGCGTTCTACGGCGGCATCGATGTCCCGCACGACGATTTCGACACCATCGCGGACGGCTCGACCAGCTTCGGCCTGAAGGTGGCGCATCACTTCCCGGTCTTCGGCGGACGCGGTTCGCTCGGACTCTATCTGGGCCGCGACGATTTCGACAACGCGACCGGCGGCGGCGATTTCCGCATGACCCATCTGTCGCCGGAATTCGAATTCGTCCCGCCGCTGCGGATGTGTCCGCGGCCGTCGCTGCATCTCGGCGCTGGCGCCTACCGCAACGAGGCCGGCGACACTCGCGTCGGCTACAACCTCGGTGTGGGCCTGTCGGTGTGCCTCACCGATCGCATCAGCCTGCTCTCGCGCTACGACTACCGCGTGATCGACGCCTTCGACCGGCGGTATTCGACCCTGCAGATCGGATTGCGGGTGCGGTTCTGAGCGAAGCCCCGGGCGCGACGTCCTGTCCGCGCCCGGGATTCGGCGCGGTCCCCGTGCGGGGATGTCGATCTCGTCTCGATCGAAGACGAAGCGGCCCTGGGCGTCGGTGCGTGCGACGTCGCGGCCATCGAGCACGATGGTGACATCGGCCGCGGAATGCCCCGATGCGCCACGCACGCCATCGGCGTTGTCGTCGAGGAACACGCTGGCGGCGACGCGTCCTGCGGCGCTGCGCACGTCAGGCCGTGGACGGATGATGTCGACTGCGGCACGGCGAGACAACGCCGGCCGTGATCGCGGCATCGCACCCGGAGGCGATCGAGGCCCCGCGTCAGGCGATCGCAGGCAATGTCTGTTCCAGCGCGGCGGGACGTCCGAGGTGAAATCCCTGCCCGTACTCGATCCCCAGCTCGACCAGCATCGCCAGCTCGGCCTCGGTTTCCACGCCCTCGACGACGATCGTCGCGTGGGTCCCTGCCGCGAAGGCACGGATCGCGGACACCATGGTCTGCCTGCGCATGTCCCGATCGATGCCGCGGGTCAGCGAGATGTCGAGCTTGATGATGTCCGGCGCGATATCGAGGATGTGCCGCAGCGAGGCGAAACCGGCGCCGGCATCGTCGACCGCCACCAGCACGCCGCGGGTGCGCAGCCGCCGCAGCGAGGCGCACAGCGCCGTGTAATCGGCCACGGTGGTGTGCTCGGTGATCTCGACGATCACCCGCGCCATGTCGTATGCGGACAACAGTGCCTCGAATCCCTGCGACGCGATGGTGTCGGGCGAGGCGTTGATCGACAGCCGATACGGCCTCGGGATGTCGTCGAGCCGGGCGAGCGCCGCGCGCGCCGCTTCGAGTTCGAGCACACGGGCGCGCCCGACTTCGGCCGCCTGCGCGAACCAGGCATCGGGCGGCGGTGTTCCGGGCGGAAAACGCGACAGGGCTTCCACCGCGAACACGTGGCCGTCGATCAGCGACACCATCGGCTGGAAGACGATCTGGATGACGCGCGTGCGGATCAGGGTCTCGATCCCGTCGATCCGTTCCGCGCGCAGGCGTTCGGCGGCACGGTCGGCCTCGATGCGTCCACGATAGTCGTCGAGCAGGTCCGAGTATTCGATCGCGTGACCGAGCACGGCGCCGACCAGCGTCGCCATCATCGCCATGACCCGGATGTCCTCGTCGCGATACGCGCGCGGATACGGCGAGAGGACCTTGAGCACGCCGAACGGACGCCCCTCGTGCAGCAGCGGCATGGTCAGCATCGAACGCAGACCGACGCGCCGGCATGCGTCGCGATTGACGCGCGCGTCGGTTTCGGAATCATCGCACCGCAGCACCTCGTTGCGGCTGATGCACAACCCCGAAAGACTGCTGGCGAGCGGGATCCGCAGGCCGACCTGGGACTCCGCGGAGCCGCAGGCCGCCCAGTACACCAGCGCATCGCCGTCGACGATTTCGACGACCGCGCCGGTGGAGCGCGTGAGCTCCTGCGCGCGACGGATGACCGCCCCCACCACCAGATTCGGATCGTGCGCGAACTGCACGATCTCGTTCTGCGCGGCGATGATGCGGGCATACAGCCCGTCGGCATCCGACGACCGAGCGCGGATCTTCTTCGCACCGCGTGCATCGGCGGCGCTGCTTCCGCGTGAAGCATCCTTGTCCATGCCCTGCCGCCTGTCCGCAACGTGCGCGTCATCGAAGCACTCCCGGCGAGTGATACGCCGCAGCCGCAGCCTCGTCAAGCGATCGGAACGCACCGCATCGCCGCGGACCGATGACGCGCCGGAAATACATGGATTTCCGGGAATTCGATGCATTCTCGCGATCGGAGGCGACGCACGCGATTGATCGTGTCGATGATGAACGCCATGCGCCCCGCACGACCGGGCACCGATGGCGCGACGCGAACGAAAACGCCACCGCGCGGGCGCGGTGGCGTCGTGTTCATGGCCGTGGCGCGGGCATTCGCCCGCAACCCGTCAACGACCGGTGGCGTCCTTCGGTGCCTGCGCGGGCGCGGGCGCGGGATTCCGCACGAATTCATCGAGCCACGCATCGGTCTCGGCCAGCATGTGCAGGATCGATTCGCGGGCGCGGTAACCGTGGCTTTCCTTCGGCAGCATCACCAGCCGCGCGGTGCCGCCCAGCCCCTTGACCGCGGCGAACATGCGCTCGCTCTGGATCGGGAAGGTGCCCGAGTTGTTGTCCTCCTCGCCGTGGATCATCAGCAGCGCATCCTTGATGTTCTCGGCGTAGTTGAACGGCGACATCGTCTGATAGGTGTCCTTGGCGGCCCAGAAGTTGCGCTCCTCGGCCTGGAAGCCGAAGGGCGTCAGCGTCCGGTTGTACGCGCCGCTGCGCGCGATGCCGGCCTTGAACAGCCGGGTATGCGCGAGCAGGTTGGCGGTCATGAACGCGCCATAGGAATGACCGCCGATGGCGATGCGGTCGCGATTGGCCACGCCGCGGCGGACCACTTCATCGACCGCGGCCTCGGCGCTGGCGATCAGCTGCGGCAGGTAGGTGTCGTTCGGCTCCTTGTCGCCTTCGCCGACGATCGGCATCGACGGATCGTCGAGCACCGCATAGCCGCGGGCGAGGAACGGATGCGGACCCCAGTAGCCGATGTAATTGAAGCGATACGGCGAATCGGTGACCTGCGACGCCGCGCTGGCGGATTTGAACTCGGCCGGATAGGCCCACATCAGCAACGGCAGCGGCTTGTCGCGACCCGGCTCGAACCCCGGCGGCAGATACAGCGTCGCGGTCAGTTCCACGCCGTCCTTGCGCGTGTAGCGGATCTGCTCCTTCTTCACGTCCTTCAATTGCGGCGTGGGGTGCGCGAACGCGGTCAGCGCGACCGGCGCACCCTTGCCGGCGAGATCGACACGATAGAAGTTCTGCGGTTCGGTCGGCGATTCGCGGGTGATCAGGATGTTCAACGCATCGCGATCGAGCACCGCGGCTACCGTCGAATAGGTCGGCGCCTCTGAGCGGAACAGGCGCTGCTTGCTCAGATCGTCGAGGTTCCAGCGATCCAGGAACGGGCGGTCGCCTTCGGACGAGGCGCCATCGCCGATCAGGTACACGCTCTTGCCGTCGGCGCTGAACATCAGTCGCGGGAAGCCGTTCGCATCGCGCTCGGTGACAGGATTGCCCGGATCGTTGTAGCGGTCCTCGCTGGAACCGTCGAACACCAGCTTCGGCGCGGTGGCCGGCGCATCAGGCGCGACCCGCCAAGTCTTGACCTTGCGCGTCTTCCACCAGTATTCGCTGATCAGCGCGATATCGCCGCGCCCCCATTCGATGCCGGCGTATCGGGTGGCGAGTTTCGCCAGCACCACCGGCGAAGCATCGAACGGCGCCGCCTGCATGAACACGTGGTCGCGGAATTCGACCTGTTTCGACGGGTCGCCGCCGTCCTGCGCCTCGGCCCAGACCAGGGTCGCGGGCGCATCGCTGCGCCAGCCGATCGAGCGCACACCGGTGATGGTGGCGTCGTTGCCGCTGGGCAGACCTTCGAACAACGGCAGCTTCGCGACCTCGTGCAGCACCTTGCCGTCGAGATCGCGCACTTCGATCCGGCGCGGGAAGAAGTTCATCGGCACCACGTACGAGAACGGACGTTCGATGCGCTGCGACAGCAGATGCTTGCCATCGGGCGACGGCGACAGGACGGTGTAGAGATCCGGCTTGCCGACGTTGCGGACCTTGCCGTCCACGCCGACCAGCGCCGGTTGCACGCGCAGGTAATGTTCGAACGTACGCTCGTCGCTCGGGCTGCGCAGCATGTCCGGATAGGTGCGCAGCTGGCGCACGGCGCCGCCGCCGCGGACTTCCTGGGTGTTCGGCCCGGTGGGCACGATGTCGGCCTGCGGCGCACCGCCCTGGCCCACGCGCAGGTTCACCAGCAGATGCCGGCTGTCGGGCATCCAGCGCAGGCCGCCGTTGACCGTGTTCAGCGGCTGGTCCAGCAGCTTCCGCGCCTTGCGCGTGGCCACGTCCACCAGCCACAGCGCGTTGCCGCCGGTGTAGGGATCCTGCTGGTTCAGCGCGAGATACTTCTGATCCGGGGACCACGACACCGCCGCCAGCGACAGCGGCGAAGGCAGGCCCGCGATCCGCAGCTCCTTCCCGGTCGCCACCTCCATCAGCCACAGATCGGTGACGAACGAGAACCGGCTCGGCGAATAGCTGCGCGGGTTGAGGCGCAGGCCGGCGAGCTTCAACTCCGGCTGCGCGACCAGCGCGATCGACGGCAGCGGCGGCACCTGCTGCAGCGCGATCAGATCGCGGCGCGGACTCAGCGAGACCTGCGGCGGACGCGGGGCGTCGACGATGGCCTTCAGCTCGGCCGCGGGTTCGCGATAACCGCCGGCCGGCTGCCCCTGGGCACTGCCCGCGGGCTGCTGGGCGAAGGCGACGACCGGTGTCGCGAGGGCGAGGGCCAGCAGGGCCGGCAGGACCAACGGGCGGAAGACGGGACGACGGAGGGACATGGCGGCGACGGCTTTTCACGAGGGCGATTCGCCATCATGGCGGGGGGGAGCCGACCGGGCCATGCGCCACAGGTCATGGTCCGGTCGACCGGATCAGCCGCGCACCTGGGCCGGCCCCCTCGTCTCCACCGAATACGCCGTGAGCTTGTCGAGCACATCCGGCACAAGACGTTCCGACCAGCCGGAGAGGAAGCACCAGACGATGATCTTGGACAATTCGAGATAAGTGTTGCAGCCCTTGTCGAACAGCGGATGGAGGTTTCGCCAGCAAGCGTGGACGCCGTCTTCGTGGGGCGAGTTGAATTTCGGGAAAAGATCGCCCTGCACCAAGCCACCGTGCATCAACAGCAGCAGGACGGTGGCGAACACGCCGCCGAGAAAAGGCGTGACGTAAAGCGAGAGCTGTCCCTGCTCGAGGTTGTACCACGTGAGCATCGGCTCATGCCTGGAATCGAATTTGTACAGGCGCATGATGGTGCTGACCACAGCTCCGCAAATGCCGGATGCGATCGCGACGCCGTAACCGAGCTGGATCTGGACGATCCCCCCAATGGCGAGCGCGATCGCGAGACAGATCGCGATCCCGGCGCTGC
This sequence comes from Lysobacteraceae bacterium, assembly GCA_041919595.1. Classification (GTDB taxonomy): domain Bacteria; phylum Pseudomonadota; class Gammaproteobacteria; order Xanthomonadales; family Xanthomonadaceae; genus Lysobacter_I. The sequence continues at coordinate 2,393 of JAYRTK010000052.1, read as the reverse complement.
CCAGCAGCTTGATCGCGATCGACGTTCTCAGCTCTTCGATCGACGGCACCAGCACGTAGCGTCGATGCAGCCGACTGGCGAGCGCATACGCTTCCGCCAGATTGGCCTCGCGATCGTCGAGATTCGGGTTGAACACCGATTGCAAGCGAGCGTAGGTTTCGGCCGTGGTCAGATTCGAAATCATGTCACGCAGCGACACCAGTCGCAGTTTGAGCTCGTGATCGCTCAGGTACGGGAACGCGGCGACTTCCGCCTTGTAGATGTCGGACGCATCGACGTCCTTCGGGATCTCCTGTCGGAGACGATCGAGCAGTTCTGCGGGCAGACCCTTGCCGTCGATGCCGCGGCAAGCCTCGAGCTCCTCGATCAACTGATCCCACAGCCCCTGGTACATTCGGCTGCGGCGATCGTGCTGGGCTGGATTTCGATTGATCGGCATGACAACTCCCGCCGGCATGGAACCGACCGCACGTTCAGGGCTTGCCGTTGGCGAGCGCCTCAGCGGCGGCAGCGACTTGGACCGGGACAACCCTAGCCGATGCCGGACGGGCCGCAGGGATCAATATCGGACGGAATCGGAGGCTTTCCGGTTCGGACCTGAACGTTCATCGTTCCATCGCGAGAAAGCGATATACTGCGCGCCCTCCCCCGCCGAGGGGCGCTGCAAGCCCGGCCACGCGCCCGGGATCAGGCTCGGCGGAGGTCTTCAACGCACCAACGGCGCCCGTTCACTGCCCCCGGAAATGCGCGGGCACTCAACGGAAGATCACCGCCATGAACGCACAGATCAAACCCCAGCAGGATTACAAGGTCGCCGACATTTCGCTCGCCGACTGGGGCCGCAAGGAAATCGAAATCGCCGAGCACGAGATGCCGGGCCTGATGTCGATCCGCAAGAAATACGCCGAGACCAAGCCGCTGAAGGGCGTGCGCGTCACCGGCTCGCTGCACATGACCATCCAGACCGCGGTGCTGATCGAGACCCTCAAGGACGTCGGCGCCGACGTGCGCTGGGCCTCGTGCAACATCTTCTCGACCCAGGACCACGCCGCCGCTGCGATCGCCGCCACCGGCACGCCGGTGTTCGCGTGGAAGGGCGAGACCCTGGAAGAGTACTGGGACTGCACCCTCGACGCCGTGACCTTCCCCGGCGGCAAGGGCCCGGAACTGGTCGTCGACGACGGCGGCGACGTCACCCTGCTGATCCACAAGGGTTACGAGCTCGAGAACGGCAGCGACTGGGTGAACACCCCGTCGGGCTCGCATGAAGAGCAGATCATCAAGAACCTGCTCAAGCGCGTCGCCAAGGAACGCCCCGGCTTCTGGACCACCGTGGTCAAGGACTGGAAGGGCGTGTCCGAAGAAACGACCACCGGCGTGCACCGCCTGTACCAGCTGGCCGAAGCCGGCAAGCTGCTGGTCCCGGCGATCAACGTCAACGACTCGGTCACCAAGTCGAAGTTCGACAATCTGTACGGCTGCCGCGAATCGCTGGCCGACGGCCTGAAGCGCGCGATGGACGTGATGCTGGCCGGCAAGGTCGCCGTCGTCTGCGGTTACGGCGACGTCGGCAAGGGCTCGGCCCACTCGCTGCGCGCCTACGGCGCCCGCGTCGTCGTCACCGAGATCGACCCGATCTGCGCCCTGCAGGCGGCGATGGAAGGCTACGAGGTCAAGACGCTCGAGGACACCCTCGGCACGGCGGACATCTATGTCACCACCACCGGCAACAAGGATGTCATCACCCTCGACCACATGAAGGCGATGAAGGACCAGGCGATCGTCTGCAACATCGGCCACTTCGACAACGAGATCCAGGTCGATGCGCTGAACGCCTCCGGTGCGAAGAAGACCAACATCAAGCCGCAGGTCGACAAGTACACCTTCGACGACGGCAAGGACATGTTCCTGCTGGCCGAAGGCCGCCTCGTGAACCTCGGCTGCGCCACCGGCCACCCGAGCTTCGTGATGTCGAACTCGTTCTCGAACCAGACGCTGGCGCAGATCGACCTGTGGGCGAACAAGGACTTCTACTCGCCGAAGGTCTACATCCTGCCGAAGAAGCTCGACGAGGAAGTCGCGCGTCTGCACCTGGAAAAGATCGGCGTGAAGCTGACGACCCTGACCAAGGAACAGGCCGAATACCTCGGCGTGCCGGTCACCGGTCCGTTCAAGCCGGAGCACTACCGCTACTGATCGCGACGCTTCCTCCGTGATGCTTCACCACGACGGGCGCTTCGGCGCCCGTCGTGTTTTGCAGGACGCATGCGCATGACGGCCTTGTCGGGTTTACAGGACTTGCACGCCCCAAACACCCCAACCGTGGCGGCTTTCGTCGGGTGGCGGTGAGCAAAGCGAACCCCACCATGAATAGCCGACGCCGATGGGTATCT
>JAYRTK010000051.1:0-14878 GCA_041919595.1 Lysobacteraceae bacterium | reverse complement strand
AGTCCAGATCCATCAGGCCCTGGATCAGATAGCGGCCGTCGTCGCTGACGTAGATGACGTTGCCGCTGAAGATGACCTCCTTGTAGCCCGGAATCGGGGCGGGGCCGATGTGCTCGGGCACCAGCTTCGGATTCAGCGACTTCAGCGCGGCCCGGATCTTCGCTTCGCTCGACGCCCCCGCCGCTGCGCCGCCCGTCGCGTTGCCGGTATCGACGCCGGCCGCCTTGTCGGCGTCGGCGGGTTTGGTTTGCGCACAGGCGGTGACGCTGAGGGCGCAGAGCAGGGCGAACAGGGGCAGTTTCATGCAGGGCGGTTCCATCGGTAAGCGGAAAGGCGTCGGCTGGGACCGCGATCCGGCGGCGAAGTTCAGGCGACGGCAGGGGCCGATTCTCGCACGACCGGCGGCGGCCGGCTCCGGTCGACAGCGCCGGTGGTGACGCGGACCGGGAACGGCGACCAGCGGCTCAGGCCCGGGGGTGATGCTGCGCGTGCAGCCGCTTGAGTTGCTCGCGCGCGACCAGGGTGTAGATCTGGGTGGTCGACAGGCTGGCGTGTCCCAACAGCATCTGCAGCGCGCGCAGGTCCGCGCCGTGGTTGAGCAGATGGGTGGCGAAGCTGTGGCGCAGGCCATGCGGACTGATCCGGTGCGGGTCGATCCCGGCGGCAGCGGCGTAGCGTTTCACCAGTTGCCAGAACTGCTGCCGGCTCGGGGCTTCGGCGTCTCCCGGAGCTGACCGATTCGGGGCTGGCGGACTCGGGACTGAGGAATTCAGGAACAGCGCCAACGGCGCGCGTTTGCCCGCCAGCCGCGGACGCGCCTCGGCCAGATAGCGCTGCAGCCAGTGCAGGGCTTCCTCGCCCAACGGGACCAACCGCTCCTTGCTGCCCTTGCCCGTCACCCGCAGCGCCCCCTGGCGCAGGTTCACCGCGGTCGCGGCCAGCCCGGTGAGTTCGCTCACGCGCAGACCGGCGGCGTACATCAGTTCCAGCATCGCGCGATCGCGCAGGCCCGTCGGCGTGGCGACATCCGGCGCGGCGAGCAGGGCCTCGATCTCGCGTTCGCTCAGCGCCTTGGGCAACGAACGCGGCAGTTTCGGCGGATCGAGCAGCGCGGTCGGATCGTCGGTGCGTTCGCCGCGACGCAGTCGCAGCGCGAAGAACGCGCGCAGCGTCGACAACAGACGGGCATTGCTGCGCGGGGAATACCCGTGGCGGGTGCGCCAGGCGAAGTAGTCGAACAGCGCCGCGCGGTCCGCGCCGGCCAGTCCGCCGCCGGCGCCGTCGCGCCAGCGCGCGAAGCCCTCCAGATCGCGCCGGTAACCGGCCTGGGTCTGCGGGGCCAGACCGTCCTCGGCCCAGATCGTTTCGATGAAGGCCGCGATCGCCGCGGCATCGGCATCGCGCAGCGGCGGCAGCGCACGCGCCTGTTCGCGTCGTTCGGCGGGGGTGATGGCAGGCATGCGCCAAGCGTACCGCGAGGCGGCCCGCGACGCGTCCCGGTATCCTGTCGCGATGACCGGACCGACCGCTTCCCCCGCCACCGCACCGAAGGCGCTGGTGTTCCTCCGCCTGCTCGCCCTGTTCTACGACTTCTGGCCGGTGGTCGCGCTGTGGATGCTGCTGTCGCTGCTGTTCAACCTCGGCTACACCCTCGCCGGCCACGCCGCCCGCGAGATCCTCGACCCGCTCAGTCCGCTGGCCGGCGTGCTCTGGCTGTGCTGCTGGGGCGTCGCCGGCGCCTACGCGACCTACAGCTGGTCCCGCGGCGGCCAGACCCTCGGCATGCGTCCCTGGCGGCTGCGGGTGACCGGCATCGACGGCACCGCTCCGACCCGCCGCGCGCTGTGGATCCGCTACCTCGTCGGCATGTGCTCCCTGTTGCTCGGTGGCCTCGGCTTCTGGTGGGCGTGGTTCGACCGCGACCGGCTCGCCTGGCACGACCGCGCCAGCGGCACGCGGATGGTGCGGGTGGCGAAGCGGTAGCGCGACGGCCACTCACCCGGCAGCGCGGCCCGATCAGCCCGTTCCATCCGAGTTCGCGACAGGAATCGGCGTTCCTTATCCTTTTGAAAGGAAAGGGACCCGCGCGGCGCGACAGGATCGATCACGATGCCGGGCCAGGGCCCGACCTACCCGCTGCGCCGCTTGAACAGCCACAGCGACAACCCGACCATCGCCAGCGCCGGAATCAGGTACGCGATGCGATAGTCGAACTTGAACACGCCGGCAAGGCGCACGAACTGGGTCTGCACCAGCCAGAACCCCAGCGAGAAGATGATGCCCATGAACAGCCGCTTGCCCAGACCGCCGCTGCGCAGCGAACCGAACGCGAACGGGATCGCCAGCAGACACAGCACCAGCACGTTCACCGGATAGAACCAGCGGCCCCAGTAGTGCTCCTGGAACTCGCCGGAATCCAGCGCATTGCGCTCGCGATACTCGATACCGGCGCGCAGCTGGGACGCGGTCATGTAGCGCGGCCGCCAGATGTTGCGGGTGCTGGCGGCGAGCGCGGCGGCGTCGAGGCGCGATGTCCAGCGCTGCTCGGCGGCGGTGGTGCGGATCGCGGACTTGGCCTCGAAACGGGTGCGCTCGACGTTGCGCAGGATCCACTCGCCTTCGCGGTGCTCCGCGCGCTCGGCGCGGGTGATCGAGGCCAGACGCCCGTCCGGGGCCAGCTCGAACAGGCGCACATCGTTGAGCTCCAGCCACTGGCGGCCGCCCTCGCTGCGCTCCTGCCCGGTCTGGGCATTGAGGAAGATGTCGCCCTCCCGCGCCCACAGGCCGGAGAACTGCGCCACGATCACGTCCTTCGACTTGGCCGCGGCCTTCAGCGTGTCGGCACGGCGCTGCGCCCAAGGGCCGAGGGTTTCTCCGTTCAGCACCATCAGCCCGGTGAGCACGGTCAGTGCGAGGATCACCGAAAGGCTGATCCGTCGCCGCGACAGCCCGAGCGCGCGCAGCACGGTCAGCTCGGAACTGGCGGAGAGCTGGCCGAGGCCGATCACCGCGCCGATCACCGCCGAATACGGGAACAGCATGTAGGCACGGCGCGGCAGGCTGTAGACGACGTTGGTGGCGGCGGCGAGAAAGTCGTAATGGCCCGTGCCCACGTCGCTCATTTCGGTGAGCAGGCCGCTGACCATGGCATCGATGCCGACCAGCACGACCCAGGTCAACAGCACCGAGCCCAGCACCACCCGGCCGATGTAGAGGTCATGGATCTTCGGAAACGGCTTCATGCGCCGCCTCCCGACACCGCGGCCCTGGGCCGCCGGATCGCGCCGTCGCGCGCGTACAGCCAGACCGCCACCGCCAGCAGCGGCAGCAGCATCCACCACAGTCCGAGCACGCCGGGCAGCTTCCCGTCCTCCAGCCATTGCGTGCCGAGCAGCATCAGGAACATGCCGAACAGATAGATCAGGAAGCCGACCGCGAGATTGCCGTAACGGGCCTGGCGCGGAGAACTGCGCGACAGCGGTATCGCCAGCAGCGCGAACGCCAGGGTCAGCAACGGCGGCGCGATCCGCGAATGCAACTGCGCGACCGCCTCCGTCCGCGGGTCGCCGAGCAGATCGAGCGTCGGCTGCAGCGCGACGGCGTCGCTCTTGCGCCGCGGGTTCTGATCCTCGGGCAGACGGACTTCGTTCGCGGCGTAGCGCATCAGCCGGAAATCGCGGCCACCGGCCAACGGGCCTTCGACCTCGAACCCCTGCTCCAGCCGCAGATGGCGATCGCGCTCGTTGCGCACCGAAAGGGTGCCGGTCTGCGAGGTGGTCACATCGAAGCGGTCCTGCTTCTGCCGGTAGACGAACACCCGCTGCATCTGCCGGCTGTCGTCGGACATCGCGCCGACGTAGATGACGCCACCGCCACCGGGAAGCTCGGTGAAACGCCCCGGCTCCATGCCGGCGATCAGCAGGTTGCGGCCGGCCTCCTCGATCATCCGCGCCGAGGTGCGGTCCGCCCACGGGCCCAGCCAGAGCGAGCACAGGCCGACGACCAGCACCACCGGCAGCGCCATCCAGCCCAGCGGCCGCAGCATGCGCCGCGGGCCGACGCCGATCGACACCAGCACCGGCATCTCGGCATCGCGGTAGAGGCGGCCCATGGCCAGCATCAACCCCAACATCACCGCCAGCGGCAGGATCATCGGCAGCCACTTGAGGAACACCAGGCCCAACTGGGCCAGCAGCATGCCCGCGGGCACCTTGCCGCGGGCCACGTCCTGCAGCACATCGGCGAACGCCCCGCCCAGCAGCACGATCAGGACCACCACCAGGACGGCGAAGGTACTCTGCGCGAACTCGCGGGTCAGGTATCGATCCAGCTTCAACATCAGGGGCGGGTGTCCGGGCGCCGGGCATCCGGCGGGGGCGATGCATTAAACTTCGGGGTTCTGCGCGCGCCGTACCCGGCTTCCGGCCGGCGCCGGGCGCGGACGGCACCGTCTCCGGGCCCGCGTTGCGCCCGGCGATTGTACGGAATGGCGTGATCGGAAAGGCAGCAAGCCTGAACAGGCCCGCCCGCGGCGGTTCAGGCGCGACCTTCCCGATGCGCCGCCCGTTCGCCCCCTCCCGAACACGAACGCCTTCACGGAACCCGAGCCATGGCCCTCGACTTCACCCTCCACGGCGCACCCGCCGCCGACGCCCCCGCCCTCGCCAGCGACTGCATCGTGATCGGCACCTACGCCGACAAGACCCTGACCGCCACCGGCCAGGCGCTCGACGCGGCCAGCGGCGGCCGGATCGCCGCCCTGATCGAACGCGGCGATGTCTCCGGCAAGACCGGCAAGATCGCGCTGCTGCACGACCTGCCCGGCGTGACCGCGCCGCGGGTGCTGGTGGTGGGTCTGGGCGATGCCGCCAAGTTCGGCGTGCCGCAGTACCTCAAGGCCGTGGGCGATGCCGCCCGCGCGCTGAAGGACGGCGCGGCGGTGAACGCGCTGTTCGCCCTGAGCGAGGCGCCGGTCGCCGGCCGGGACGCCGCCTGGGCGATCCGTCAGGCCGTGATCGCGATCGCCCATGCCTGCTACCGCTACACCGCCACGCTCGGCGAGAAGAACAAGAATCGCAACGACGCCAGACTCGCCGCCGTCGCCATCGCCGGCAGCGACGACACCGCCCTCCAGCAGGGCAAGGCGATCGCCGAGGGCGTCGCCTTCACCCGCGAGCTGGGCAACCTGCCGCCGAACATCTGCAACCCGGCCTATCTCGCCGAACAGGCGCAGGCCTTCGTCGCCGGCCATCAAGGCGCCGAGTGCGAAGTGCTGGACCGCGAACAGATGGACGCGCTCGGCATGGGCTCGCTGCTCGCCGTGGCCCGGGGCTCGGCCAACCCGCCGAAGCTGATCGTGATGAAGTGGAACGGTGCGCCCGCGGCCGGAACCGGCACCGCGAAACCCTTCGTGCTGGTCGGCAAGGGCATCACCTTCGACACCGGCGGCATCAACCTCAAGACCCAGGGCGGCATCGAGGAGATGAAGTACGACATGTGCGGCGCCGCCTCGGTGATGGGGGCGTTCGTCGCCGCGGTCCGCATGCGCCTGCCGATCAACCTGATCAGCATCGTCCCGGCGGTCGAGAACATGCCCGACGGCACCAGCTACCGCCCGTCCGACGTCATCACCAGCATGGCCGGCAAGACCATCGAGGTCGGCAACACCGACGCCGAGGGCCGCCTGATCCTGTGCGACGCGCTGACCTACGCCCAGCGCTTCGAGCCGCAGGCCCTGCTCGACGTGGCCACCCTCACCGGCGCCTGCGTGGTCGCGCTGGGCAAGTACGCCACCGGCCTGATGAGCAAGCACGACGACCTCGCGCACGAGCTGCTGACCGCCGGCGAGCACGTCTTCGACCGCGCCTGGCGCCTGCCGCTGTGGGACGAGTACCAGACCCAGCTGAATTCGACCTTCGCCGACGTCTACAACATCGGCGGTCGCAACGCCGGCGCGATCACCGCCGGCTGCTTCCTCTCCCGCTTCGCCGAAGGCCAGCGCTGGGCCCACCTCGACATCGCCGGCGTGTCCAACGACGACGGCAAGCTCGGCATGGCCACCGGTCGCCCGGTCGGCCTGCTGGCGCAGTGGCTGCTGGATCGAGCACAGGGCTGATCCGCGCACCATGCCCGCGCGCGCCGACTTCTATCTGATCCAGAAACCGCGTTTCCGCGAGGAACCGCTGCGCCTGGTCTGCGAACTGGCGCGCAAGGCCTACGACGCGAACCTGTGGACGTTGGTGCTGGCGCGCGACAGCGCGCAGGCGGAGGCGCTGGACGAACTGCTGTGGGCGTTCGACGAGGACGCCTACGTCCCGCACCAGATCGCCGGCACCGACGACGAAGACGCACTGACGCCGGTGCTGATCGCCTCGCCCGATGCCGATGTGCCGCTGCGCGCGCTGGTGATCAACCTGCGCGACGCGCCGGTCGACGGCGCGTTCGAACGCGTCCTGGAGGTCGTGCCCGCCGACGACTCCGCGCGCGGCCCGCTGCGCGAACGCTGGAAGCAGTACCAGGCGCGCGGACTGGAACTCAAGAAATACGATATGTGACCCCCCATCCTGTCATCCCGAGCGCAGCGAGGGACCTGCTGCATCGCTTTTCGTCGCGGAAAAGCAGGTCCCTCGCTGCGCTCGGGATGACAGGAAAAACGACGAACACGAGCCACGACACCCATGACCACCCTCGCCTCCGGCTACGAACCCAAAGACTTCGAATCCCGCCTCTACGCCGAATGGGAAGCGGGCGGCGTCTTCGCGCCGCAGGGCGACGGCCCCGCCTACACCATCCTGCTGCCGCCGCCGAACGTCACCGGCACGCTGCACATGGGCCACGCCTTCCAGCACACGCTGCAGGATGCGCTGATCCGCTACCACCGCATGCGTGGTTGCCGGACGCTGTGGCAGATGGGCACCGACCACGCCGGCATCGCGACCGAGATGGTGGTCTCGCGCAATCTGCAGATCGCCGGCGCCGGCGAGACCCGCGATTCGCTGGGCCGCGACAAGTTCATCGACAAGGTGTGGGAGTGGAAGCACCAGTCCGGCGGCACGATCGAACGCCAGATGCGTCGCCTCGGCGCTTCCGGCGACTGGTCGCGCAGCGTGTTCACCATGGACCCGATGGCCTCCGACGCGGTGACTGAAGCCTTCGTGCGGCTGTACGAGGAAGGCCTGATCTACCGCGGCCAGAAACTGGTGAACTGGGACCCGGTGCTGAAGACCGCGATCTCCGATCTCGAAGTGGTCAGCGAGGAGGAGAACGGTTTCCTGTGGTCGATCGCCTACCCGCTGGCGAACGGCGAGACCTACGAACACGTCGAGCACGACGCCGACGGCAACGAAATCCTGCGCGAGACCCGCGGCTATCTGATCGTCGCCACCACCCGCCCCGAGACGATGCTCGGCGACACCGCGGTGATGGTGCACCCCGAAGACCCGCGCTACACGCACCTGATCGGCAAGACCGTGACCCTGCCGCTGTGCGACCGCACGCTGCCGATCATCGCCGACGATTACGTCGACCGCGCCTTCGGTACCGGCGTGGTCAAGGTGACGCCGGCGCATGATTTCAACGACAACGCCGTCGGCCATCGTCATGGCCTGCCGATGATCAACATCTTCACGGACGATGCGGCGGTGAACGAGAGTGCGCCCGAACGCTATCGCGGCCTCGATCGTTTCGCCGCGCGCAAGATGATCGTCGGCGAACTCGAAGCTGCCGGCCTGCTCGTCGAGACCAAGCCACACAAGCTGCAGGTGCCGCGCGGCGACCGCACCGGTCAGGTGATCGAGCCCTATCTCACCGACCAGTGGTTCGTGGCGATGGACCAGTTCGCGCGTCGCGGCATGGAACTGGTCGAGGGTGTTGACGGAAAATCAGGCAGCGTGAAATTCGTGCCGCCGAACTGGATCAACACCTACCGCCACTGGATGGAGAACATCCAGGACTGGTGCATCAGCCGCCAGCTGTGGTGGGGTCACCGCATTCCAGCCTGGTACGATGACCTTGGAGAGGAGATTGTCGCCAAATCAGAGGATGAGGCGAATGCAAAGCTCGAAAGCAAAATCGCATCGCTTACAGCACTGGCAGAAACCCTGCCTGAACATGATGACCGCAAAGCAAAGCTGCAGATTGACCTCAAAATCTTGAGTAGACGAAGCGGTCTGCGTCGCGATCCCGACGTCCTCGAAACCTGGTTCTCCTCCGGCCTGTGGCCGATCAGCACCATGGGCTGGCCGAATGAAGCGCTGATGCGCGAGCGCGGCTTCGAGCACTTCGTGCCGTCGTCGGTACTGGTGACCGGCTTCGACATCATCTTCTTCTGGGTCGCACGCATGATCGTGATGACCGACCACTTCATGCCGAAGGACGTGCCCGATGCCGAGCGCGTGCCGTTCCGCGACGTCTACATCACCGGCCTCGTCCGCGACAAGGACGGCCAGAAGATGTCGAAGTCGAAGGGCAACATCCTCGACCCGCTGGACATCATCGACGGTATCGGCGAGGGCGACCTCGTCGCCAAGCGCACCACCGGCCTGATGAACCCGAAGATGGCGGCCGGCATCGAGAAGGCCACGCGCAAGGAATTCGCCGGCGGCATCGCCCCGCACGGCGCCGACGCGCTGCGCTTCACCATGGCCGCGCTGGCCGGCCCCGGCCGCGACATCAAGTTCGACATGGCCCGCTGCGAGGGCTACAAGAATTTCTGCAACAAGCTGTGGAACGCGACACGCTTCGTGCTGATGAACACCGAGGGCTTCTCCGCCTCCGGCGCGCCGCAGCCGAAGACCGACGCCGAACGCTGGATCCTCTCGCGCCTGTCCAAGGTCAGCGCCGAAGCCGCCGAGCATTTCGCCGGTTACCGCTTCGACCTGCTGTCGCAGGCGCTGTACGAATTCGCCTGGAACGAGTTCTGCGACTGGTTCGTCGAGTTGGCAAAACCCGCGCTCAACGGCAACGATGCGGACGCGGCGCACAGCACCCGCCACACTCTGCTGCATGTACTGGAATCCCTGTTGCGCCTGCTGCATCCGCTGATCCCGTTCGTGACCGAGGAACTGTGGCGCCAGGTCGCGCCGAAGCTCGGCATCGACGGCACGACCGTGTCGCTGCAACGCTATCCGCAACCGGCCGACTTCGACGCCGAACGCTATGCTTCGGCCGAGGCCGACATCGAATGGTTCAAGGCCGTGGTTTCGGCGGTGCGCAGCATCCGCAGCACGCTCGGCATCTCGCCGGTGAAGCAGGTGTCGCTGCTGTTCCGCGGCGGCGACGCCACGGACGCGGACCGCATCGCGACGTTCTCAGCGCAGCTCAGGTTCCTGCTCAAGCTCGAATCGATCGCGCCCATCGCAGGCGAACCGCCCGCGGCCGCACCGGCCGTGGTCGGCGAACTGCAGTTGTTCGTGCCGCTGGAAGGCCTGGTCGATCTCGACGCCGAGCGCGCGCGCCTCGACAAGGAAATCGTCAAGGTCGCGGCCGAGAAGGACAAGAGCGAAGCCAAGCTCGCGAAGTTCGGCGGCAACGTGCCGCCGACGGTGGTCGAACAGGAGCGCGCGCGCCTCGCCGACTGGACCGCGAAGCTCGCGGCGCTGCAGGAACAGCGCGGGCGGCTGGGATGATGCGGGGGACGGTGAGCGTCCCATGAAAGCAGCGGCCCGAGGGCCGCTGCGCCGCGATCAGGATTCGTCCTGGGCGGGCAACAGTTCCATCGCCATCACGATCGCATCCTCGCGGCCCATGTTCGAGGGGTAATAGCGCGGGCGACGGCCGATCTCGTTGAAGCCCTCGTCGAAATACAAGGCGATGGCGCGTGGATTGGACGGGCGCACTTCGAGGAAGATCCGCTGCGCGCCCTGATTGCGCGCGACCCGGATCAGCGCGCGCAGCAGCCGGCGGCCATGACCGCGCCCCTGCGCTTCGGGATCGATGCAGATGTTGAGAATGTGCGCTTCGCCGGCCGCGATGCTGATGATGCCGTAGCCGATGACGACGCCGCTCTGGATCAGCAGCCACGATGGATAGGCGGCATTGAGGCAGTCGCGGAAGATGCCGATGTTCCACGGAAAGGCGTAGGCGCGCGATTCGATGCCCATCACCGCGTCCAGATCGTGTTCGCGCATCGCGCGCAGCGTGGTCGCGGGCTCGCGGATCGTGTCGTTGCGCGATGACGGCTCGGCGCTCATGCCTGCGGCCGCCTCAGCGCACGCAGCTGCGGCCAGAGCGCGCGCTTGGCCCGCGGATCGCGACGCAGGGTCTGCGGCGCGGGCCAGCCGCGCACCAGTTGCGCGGCGTCGTGGGCATCCCGGCTGCGGCCCGCGGCGCGCAGCAGGGCCGCGACCAGCGGATCGTCCGAGCGTGCATCGTCGGAGCGCGCATCGTCGGAAGCGATCTGGGCCGTCGCCGCCGACAGCACCGCCGGCATCGGGGCAGGCGTCGCCGCGCGGTACACCGCGAAGCCCATCGCTTCGAGGATCTCGCGCTGCAGCGGGTCCCACGGCACCGCGTTCACGCCGCCTCCACCGACGACTTGCGCGCCATCCGGCGCGCGATCAGCGGCCCGAGGATCGCGAACGTGGCGAAGACGAACAGCAGCACCTTCGGCGGGTCGATCACCAGCCCGATCAGGGCCACGATCACCAGCAACGGCACCACGAACGGCACGCGGTCGCCCCGGGGCCCCTTCTTTCCGCCCTTGAAACTCGGATAGCGGAAACGGCTGACCATCAGCAGGCCGGCGCACACGGTCACCGCCAGCGCGGGATAGCGCAGCGCCTCGCCGGTCCAGCCCAGATCGTGCAGGGTCCAGACGAAACTGGCCATCAGGCCCGCGGCCGAAGGGCTGGGCAGACCGATGAACCAGCGCTTGTCGACCACCGCGACCTGGCTGTTGAAGCGGGCCAGCCGCAGCGCGGCGCAGGCGGCGTAGAGAAAGGCGCCCAGCCAGCCGATCTTGCCCAGAGTGGCGCCGTCGAACTTCATCGAGTACAGCGCCCAGTGGTACATCACCAGCGCCGGGGCCATGCCGAAGCTGACCAGGTCGGACAGCGAGTCGTACTGGACCCCGAACTCGCTCTGGGTGTTGGTCATGCGCGCGACCCGGCCATCCAGGCCATCCAGCACCGCGGCGATGAAGATCGCCACGCAGGCGGCCTCGAATCGGCCCTGGGAGGCGGCGATGATCGCGAAGAAGCCCGAAAACAGCGCCGCGGTGGTGAACAGGTTGGGCAGCAGGTAGATCCCGCGGCTGCGGCGGGGTTCCGTCGGCGTTTCGGGAGTGCTCATGGCCTGCAGTGTACCGGAGCGGACCGCCCCCGCCGCAGCGTGCCGTGCGTCACATCGGCGGGCCCGAGGCTGAGGCCGCGCTGAGCCCCGACCCCGAACCGCTTGCGCGGGCCCCGCGAGGGTGCTGCAATCGCGGGGTCGCGGGATCCCCCGCCCGCCGCTCCGCAGGTATCGCCATGCATCGCGTGCTCCGCACCGCTCTGACCGCTTCCGCTCTCGCCCTGGCCATCGTTCCGGCCGCCTTCGCCGGCGAGGTCTACCAGTGGAAGGACGCCAACGGCGTGACCCACTACTCGCAGACCCCGCCGAACCAGGGCAAATACGAGACCCGTTCGATCTATCACCGCCAGCCGGTCGACGGCGATCAGACCGCGCAGGCGCCGCAGGCCGAATCGCCGCAGTGCATCACCGCCCGTCGCAACATCGACCTGCTGCAGAGCGGCGCCAAGCTGCAGGTGGACAGCGACGGCGACGGCAAGGCCGACCGCGACCTCAGCGACAGCGACCGCGAAAAGCAGCTGCAGGTCGCCCAGACCGTGGCCCGCGTGAACTGCGCGACGGCCACCGCCAAGACGCCGTAAGCGTCCTCCCGCCGCGGGCCCCGCGCCCGCGGTCGCAGCACCGGCCGCCGACATCGGGCAAAATGCGGGGTTCGCCCCCCAGCCCGAGCGCCGTCCGATGCGTCTGTCGCAGTTCCACCTCCGCACCGAAAAGGAAACCCCGGCCGACGCCGAAGTCGTCAGCCATCAGCTGATGCTGCGCGCGGGCATGCTGCGCAAGCTCGCCGCCGGCCTGTACACCTGGAGCCCGCTGGGCCTGCGCGTGCTGCGCAAGGTCGAGGGCATCGTGCGCGAGGAAATGAACCGCGCCGGCGCGATCGAACTGCTGATGCCGACCGTCCAGCCGCGCGAACTGTGGGAAGAGACCGGCCGCTGGGAAAAATTCGGCGGCCAGCTGCTGAAGATCAAGGATCGCAAGGAGGCCGAGTACTGCTACGGCCCCACCGCCGAGGAAGTGATCACCGACTTCGCGCGCCAGGAGATCAACAGCTACAAGCAGCTGCCGGTCAACTTCTACAACATCCAGACCAAGTTCCGCGACGAGATCCGCCCGCGCTTCGGCGTGATGCGTGCGCGCGAATTCCTGATGAAGGACGCGTACTCGTTCCACATCGACGACGCGTCGCTGCACGCCGAATACCAGAACATGTACGACACCTACGGCCGTGTCTTCACCCGGCTCGGGCTGAAATTCCGCGCGGTGTTCGCCGACACCGGCGCGATCGGCGGCAGCGCTTCGCACGAATTCCACGTGCTCGCCGATTCCGGCGAAGACGCGATCGCCTTCTCCGACGCCTCGGATTACGCCGCGAACGTGGAGCTGGCCGAAGCGGTGTCGCCGGGCGAACGCGCGGCGGCCACCGAAACGATGCGCAAGGTCGAGACGCCGACGCAGAAGACCTGCGAAGACGTCGCCGCGCTGCTCGGCCTCCCGCTGCAGCGCACGGTGAAGTCGGTCGCGATCATGGGCACGGATGCGGATGGCGAAGCGCAGTTCGTGCTCGCCCTGGTGCGCGGCGACCACGTCGTCAACGAGATCAAGCTGGCGAAGCTGCCCGGTCTCGCCGAATACCGTCTTGCCACGGAAGCGGAAATCCTCGAACACCTCGGCTGCGAACCGGGTTTCCTCGGTCCGGTGAAACCGTCGAAGGCCATCCGCATCGTCGCCGACCGCAGCGTCGCCGCCATGCACGATTTCGTGACCGGCGCGAACGAGCCGGGCCATCACCTCGCAGGCGTCAACTGGGGCCGCGATCTGCCCGAAGCCGACGACGTCGCCGACATCCGCAACGTCGTCGCGGGCGATCCTTCGCCCGACGGCCAGGGCACGCTGGGCATCGCGCGCGGGATCGAGGTCGGCCACGTGTTCGCGCTGGGCCGCAAGTATTCCGAAGCGATGAAGTGCACGGTGCTCGACGCCAACGGCAAGGCCGCGACGCCGGCGATGGGCTGCTACGGCATCGGCGTGAGCCGGATCGTGGCCGCGGCGATCGAGCAGAACCACGACGACGCCGGGATCGTCTGGCCGGACGCGATGGCGCCATGGCAGGTCGCGGTCTGCGTCATCAATCCGAAGAACGACGCCACGGTCGCCGCAGCCGCGCAGGCGCTGTACGACGAGCTCAACGCCGCCGGCATCGAGGCCGTGCTCGACGACCGCGGCCTGCGCCCGGGTGCGATGTTCGCCGACATCGAGCTGATCGGCATTCCGCATCGCGTGGTGGTGTCCGAACGCGGACTCGCCGCCGGCACCTTCGAGTACCGCGCGCGCCGCGCGAGCGACGCCGAAGCGCTCGACCGCGACACCCTGATGCGCCGTCTGACCGGTCATCACTGATCCCGCTCCGGCGACGCTCCGTCGATCGCCGCGTTCTCCCGCGCCGCCCGCCTCGCGACGGCGCGTTCTTTTCCCCCGTCACCAGGAGTCACCATGTCATTCGATCTCAAGGGCTTCACCACCAGGGAACTCGACACCCTCATCGCGCAGGCGAAGAAGCAGCAGGCCGCGCTCAGCAAGCGCAAGCCGATCGCCCTGATCCGCAAGAAGCTGACCGCCCTGGCGAAGGCCGAGGGCTACACCGTCGCCGAACTGTTCGGTGGCGCGAAGGCCGCACCGGCGAAGAAGGCTGGCAAGAAAACAGCCTCTGCCGGCCGCAAGGTTGCCCCGAAGTACCGCAATCCGGCCGATGCGAAGGACACCTGGAGCGGTCGTGGCCGGCAGCCGCTGTGGCTGGTCGAGCAGATCAAGAAGGGCAAGAAGGCCGAAGACTTCCTGATCAAGAAATAAGCCAAGCCGCGCGCAGGCGCGCTACGTTCGACAGGGAAAACGCCGGCGCCCGCCGGCGTTTTCGTTGCTGTGCCGCGCTGCCGCGGAGCGGAGCGACGCCGCTCAGAGATTGCGCCGCGTCGGAATCAGGATGTTGCCGAACAGCAGGCCGGCGACCAGCGCCAGCAGGATGTTGAGCGCGGCCAGCATCGCCGCCTGCCCCGCCTCCATGCTTTGCCCCTGCACCACCGCGAGCAGACCGCGCAGACTGGCGCTGCCGGGCACCAGCATGATGATGCCCGGCAGCCGCACCAGCGCGCCCGGGCGATTGAACCAGCGCGCGTAGGCATTGCCGGCGGCGGTCATCGCCAACGCGGCGACGAACACGCCGACGGTGCTGCCCCATTCCCCGCCGACGAAGCGCGAGATCAGATAGCCGCCCGCGGCCGCCAGCATCACCAGCGGGTAATCGCGGCGATGCGCGCGGAACAGCACCGCGAAAGCGTAGGTACCGAGCAGCAGCGCCCCCCACTCCACCCAGTCCGGTTGCGGCCGCAGCGCCCGGATCTGCGGTTGCAGGCCGATCATCTCGGCCGCGGTCAGCGCGACCAGCATGCCGATGGCGAGCTTGAGGATGGTGCTCATCGCACCGGCGAAACGGGCGGTGCCGGACACCAGATTCTGGTTGGTGAGTTCGTTGACCGCGTTGGTCAGCGCCATGCCGGGCATCAGCACGATCAGCGAGGAAATGATCACCGTGTTG
>JAYRTK010000050.1:7541-14992 GCA_041919595.1 Lysobacteraceae bacterium | reverse complement strand
CTCATCGCACGTTGCCTCGACGCCGCCCGCGACTTCGGTTTCGCGCGCTGCTATCTCGAAACCCTCACCGGCATGGACGCGGCGATGCGCCTGTACGAACGCAGCGGCTTCCGCCGCATCGACGCGCCGATGGGCGCGACCGGACACGGCGGCTGCAACACCTTCTATCTGCGCGAACTCGCGCCCGGCTGACCATCGAACGGAGCGCACGGATGCGACAGCAGGGCAATCTGGTCAAGTGGCAGGACGACCGCGGTTTCGGCTTCATCCGCACCCGCGACAGCGGCGTCGAGATCTTCGTCCATATCTCCGAATTCCCGCGCAGCCAGCGACGCCCGCAGCTCGGCGATCCGCTGTCGTTCGAGATCCGCACCGGCGAGGACGGCCGCAAGCAGGCGCATGCGGTGACCTACGATGTCGGGCCACGACGCGCCGACGCCCCTCGCGACGCGACCGTGCGCGCACCGCAACGCCAGGCGTCCACGCGTGATCCGCAGGGATACGCGTCACGACGCCGTCACGATGCCCACGCACGACGATCGTCGGTCCGCCTGTCGACCGTGCTCGTCGCCGGACTCGTGCTCGGCTTGGGCGCGTTCGGCTATGGCAAATTCACCGAGGAGCGTGCGGCCGCAAACGGCGCATCGACCGACCTGCCCGCATCCGCAACGACCATCGCGCCCACTGCGGCGCCGTCGCAGCGACCCGCTGTCGACGCGGGCCGCTGCGACGGTCGCATCCATTGCTCGCAGATGCGTTCCTGCGCCGATGCCACCTGGGTGCTGCGCCACTGTCCGAACACCGCGATGGACGGCGACGGCGACGGGATTCCCTGCGAACAGCAGTGGTGCGACTGACGTTCCGGCGCGGCATCCGACACGGGCGCCACGAGTCGCAGACAAAGAAAAACCCCGCCGAAGCGGGGTTTTTCGCGATCCGGCCCGGGGCCGGAATCAGAAGCGATACTGGCCGGAAATGCCGAACAGATTCACGCTGCTGCTGTAATCGCCGAACAGGACGTGGCGGGTGGTGTCGCTCACGCCGATCTTCGGCGTATCCGGTTCGATGCGGGTGTACGACGCGTTGATCTCGACGTGGTCGCTCATGTTCCAGGTCAGACCCAACGAGTACCAGCGACGGTCTTCGTCGGGCAGGCGCGTGGTGCGGGTATGGAACGTGGTCGGGGTTTCGTCGTAGGCGTAGCCGCCGCGGATCGTGAACTTGTCCGACAGCCTGTAGTCCGCGCCGATCGACCAGAACCGGGTATCGTCCCATTTGAACGCTTCGCTGGTGGTCGGTTGGAACGGGTTCTCGAAGTCGATGGTGACCGCCTGGAGGGAATGCCAATCGGTCTGGGCGTAATCGGCCATCAGCGCGAGGTCGTCGTTGAACTGCCAGGCGACGCTGAAGGAGGTCACGCTCGGGGTGGTCAGCGGCGCGGTGACGGCGGTGTCGCGGAAGCCGTTGCCGAGCACCGCGAGCTGCGCGCGCTGGGCCGGCGTGAGCGGCGCGGCCGGATTGGCGGCGAGCGCGGCAAGACCGGCCTGCGCACCGGCGAAGCTGGTCGGCACGGTGAAGTTGGCGGTGCCTTCGAGCTCGTGGTCGATCTCGGAGCGGTGGCTCAGACCCAGGGTCAGGGTGTCGGTCGGGCGGAAGTTGACGCCGAAGATGTAGCCGATGCCGGTGTCGTCGCCATGCACGCTGACCGAACCGTCGGCCGACTGCGGCGTGAAGCCCGGCAGGCCGGCGGAGAGGCCGAGCGTGCCGAAGTCGATGTTGTTGTTGAGGGTGGCTTCGCCACGCTCGTAGACCAGACCCGCGCCGACCGAGAAGCGATCCGGCACGATTTCATAGGCCAGAGACACGGTGAGGTCGACGGTCTTCACTTCGGACAGCGTCGAGGAATAACGGCCACGCCAGTTCCTGTCGTATTCGGTCTTCAGGCCGAACGGGGCGCTGACCATGGCGCCGAGCGCGAGACCATTGTCGAACTTGTGGATGAAGGACATCGCGGGGACCGGGGTGGGTTCGCCGATGTCGCCGCCTTCGCCGCCGGACAGCGGCGCGCTCAGCGGGCCGAGGCCCACACCGGCGAAACCACCGCCGTTGAACTCGGCGTTGAGGTCGATCACGGTGACGTCGGCCTGGATCGTGGTGCCCTCGAAAGAGGTCATGGTCGCCGGATTGTTCACGACGACGGACGCGTCGCCCTTGGCGACGCCGGAGCCGGCGAAGGCGCGGCCCATGGCCTTCACGCTGTTTTCTTTCAGCTGGAAGCCCGAAGCATGGGCTTGGCCGAAGGCCAGCGCGCCGGCGATGCCGAGCGCGAGCGCGGACATCTGGATGTAGCGGTTGTGGGTGTGCATTTTGCGAGCGTCTCCGTGGACAGGTGTGTGGTCTGCGCCGTGCGGCCGGACGTTTCTCCTCGCCCGTGCCGCCCCTGCCGGAAGCCCCCTCCCGACGTACGACGCCGTATGTACTATACCGCGCATGTTAACCGAAAGCTAACAAGCCTCTCATTGTGCCGCAGCCCATGAATCCATGGGAATTTCGGCATACTCATGCGATGTTCGTTCAGCTTCCGACACATCGCAGAGCCGGCTTCCGCTGGGCCACGCCGCTGACCTTCGCGACGCTGTGGCTGGCGTTCCTGTGGGTCGGCACCCGGCCGGATCCGGCCCAACGCGCCCTGTTGCAGGAATGGGGTGCGCTCACCGGCGGACCGGCGCCGGCCGACACCTGGCTGGCGCTGTGGGCCAACGAGCGCTGGCTGCGGCTGTTCACGGCGATGTTCCTGCATGCCGACTGGGCCCATCTGCTGGGCAATCTGATGTTCCTGCTGATCTTCGGATTGCCGGCGGAGCGTGCGATGGGCCCCTGGCGCTTCCTCGCGTTGTTCCTGGTGGGCGGCACCCTGGCCAATCTGGCGGCCGTGTTCATGATCGGCGCCCCGGAGCGTCTGATCATCGGCGCCAGCGGCGCGGTGTCGGCGGTTATCGGCGCCTATCTGGCCCTGTTCCCGCGCGCCAAGCTCGGCGTGGTGGTGCCGCTGGGGCTCTTCCTCGAATTCATCCGCGCCCCGGCCTCCCTGCTGATCGGCGTCTGGGCGGGACTGCAGGTGGTGTTCGCATACATCGGCCCCGCCTTCGGCGCCGTGGCCTGGAGCGCGCACATCGTCGGTTTCCTGTTCGGCGTCGCCTATGCGCTGCTCGCCCGCGCCGCGATCGCCCGGCGCATGCGCCGCAGCCGCGGCTTCTGACGCCACCGGCCTTGTGCCGACCGACCGGCGGCCGCATCTCGCAGACGGTCGATCAATCGCCCGTTGGCACCGCCAGGACCGGTGCCGGACTGGCAAGATGAAAGCCCCGCAGCCGGAAAGATGCGTCGGAAACGCATTGTTCGACTCCCGACCAAGCCCGGCCAGCCCCGACACGATGACGATCTCCCGCGCATGACCAAGACGCTCTACAAAGTGACCTTCCTCAACCACGGCAAGATCTACGAGTTGTACGCGCAGCGCGTGAGCAGCAGCGCGCTGCGGGGATTCACCGAAATCGCCGATCTGATCTTCGACGTGCACGATGGTCTGGTGATCGATCCGACAGAGGAACGACTGCGCGAGGAATTCGCCGGCACCCGCGCGCTGCATCTGCCGATGCAGAGCATCGTGCGGATCGAGGAAGTGGAGCAGAAGGGACAGTCCGCGATCCGGGACGCCGCCAGCGGCGAGAAGGTCGTCACCCCGTTCCCGATGCCGACCCGGCCGCGCTGAAGCGCATGTCCGACAGACGCAAGGGCGATGGGCGTCGCGCACGCCATCGCCGCCTGCGCGTCGCCTACAGACTCACCCGCTTGCGATTGTCCGCCGACACCCGGTCGATCAGCTTGTTGTAGGGATCGAACCCCGCCTCGTACGGCTCCGCATCCACGACCACGGTGACCTTCGGATCTTCCGCGGTGATGCGGTGACGCTTGAGGTAGAGCACCTTTTCGTCGGTCTCTTCGCCCGAAGGGCCGCGAAGGCCCTGCTGTCCAGGAACGAACCGTTGCCGACGATCCGGGTCTGCGCGGTGTCGTTGGCGATGCCCTTCTACGCCAGATCGATCCGGAACGCGATGTCGCGCTCTTCGCCGGGCTGGATCGCGCGCTTCAACCGGTAGATGCGATAACCGAAATCCTTCTCGTGCGTGATCAGCTCGGCGCCGCCCATGTCGATGCTCGACAACGCCTCGTCGTCTTCCATGCTGACATGCACATCGGTGATCGGCTTCGCGTACGGATTGCGCACGCGGTACACGCCGTTGGCATGCAGGGTCTGGGTCTCGGGATGGAGGTCGATCTCAATCTCGATCTCGGTCGCGATGATCCTGGGCTGCGGCAGATCCCGATATTTCCTGAATTCGCGTTCGTACCTCGCCTGCAGGTCGAGGATGTCGTCCGGCGACAGGAACTGGTGCGGACATTCGTATTCCAGAACAGATAGGCGCCGGCGCCGACGAACGCCAGCGCCGTCAGCACGGTGACCGCACCCAGCGGCCCGCGCAGGCGCCCTCAGCGGCGATCGGCGGCAGTCGACGCTGCCGGCGATGCGGCGACCTGTTTCTTGAGCACGGCGAGCGCGGCGCTGATCGGCGCATCGCCTTCCAGCACGTCGCCGATACCGATGCCGTCGGTTTCCTGATCGCCACGCAGATGTCCCGGCAACACGGCCTCGGAGATCTCGCCGGGTTTCGCCGCCGCGCCATCGGGCTTGAGCACCACGTCCGGGTCGATGCCGCGGGCCTGGATCGAACGTCCGTTCGGGGTGAAATACCGTGCGGTGGTGAGTTTCACCGCATCGCCGTTGTCCAGCGGCAACACCGTCTGCACCGAGCCCTTGCCGAAGGTGCGGCTGCCGACCACCTGCGCGCGGCGGTTGTCGCGCAGCGCGGCGGCGAGCACTTCGGACGCGCTGGCGGAGCCTGCATCGACCAGCACCACCACCGGCGCACCGCGCATGCGGTCTCCGGGCGTGGCGCTGAACGCGGTGTCCGCGACCGGATTGCGGCCGCGGGTGCTGACGATGCCGCCCGTTTCCAGCAGGTCGTCCGCGATCTGCACCGCGGACGTCAGCAGCCCGCCGGGATTGCTGCGCAGATCAAGCACCAGGCCGCGCAGGCCCTTGCCGCTCTCCGCCTGGAGTTTGTCGATGTGCTGTCCGAAATCGTTGGCGGTGTCGGCCTGGAAGGCGCTGATGCGCAGATAGGCGTAACCCGGTTCGAGCATCCGGCTGCGCACGCTGCCGATGCGGATGGTCTCGCGCTTGACCTGGATTTCGAGCGGTTTCTTCGCGCCCTCGCGCTGTACGGTGAGCACGGTGCTGGTGCCCGGCTGACCGCGCAGCGGATTGCTGTCGATCTGTTCGGGCGTCAGCGGTTTGCCGTCGACCGCGACGATCAGATCGCCGGGCTTGATGCCGGCGCGCGCCGCGGGGGTGTCGTCGATCGGCGCGATCACCAGGATCGTACCGTCGGGTTGCTGCTGCACTTCCACGCCGATGCCGTCGTAGGCGCCGCTGGCGTCCTCGTCGAAGGCCTCGGCGTCGCTGCGCACCAGGTAGGCACTGTGCGGGTCGAGATCGAGCAGCAGACCTCGGATCGCGGACTGCATCAGTTTGCGGTCCTCCACCGGCTCGACATAGGCATGCTTGACCACGTTGAAGACGCTGACGTAGCGGCGGATCTCCTCAAGCGGCACCTTGCTGGCGTCGGCGTCGGCGGGCTTCGCCTCCGCGGGTTTGGCCGGCGGAGACCCGGCGTCCTGGGCGGCGGCGGGCAGCGCGGCGAAGACGGCCAGCGCGAGCACGCCACCGAGACGGCGCGCGTGCGGGAACGAAGCAAGGGACAGCGACAGGGACATCGGGGGCTCCAGCGAAAGCGTCGAATGGTCGGACCGCGGACATCGCCGGGGGTTCAACGCGAACCATGGCCCGGAGCGCCTCATGCACTACCGTAGCGGGTTACTGTCGCCGCAGCCAACTGCCGGGATCGACCGGCTGACCGTTGCGACGCAGTTCGAAATAGAGGGCCGGCTGTTCCAGACCGCCCGAATTGCCGACCCGCGCCACCGCGTCGCCGCGACGGACGGCATCGCCCACGTCCTTGAGCAGCGATTCGTTGTGGGCATAGAGACTGAGCGTGCCGTTGCCGTGGTCGACGATCAGGATCAGACCGTAGCCGGTCATCCATTCGGCGAAGACCACGGTGCCGTCGGCGACCGCGCGCACGGGCGTCCCGAGACCGGCCGAGATCAGCAGGCCGTTGCTGGCGCGACCGTCGGGCATGCGGCCGCCGTAACCGGCGAGCAGCGTACCGGAGAGCGGCCAGCCATACCCGCCGACCCGCACCGGCGCCGCGCTGGCGCTCTGCCGCGGCGGCCGGGGCGTGACACGCGACCCGGCGCGTGCGGCAGGCCGGGTCGCCTCGACCCGTTCGGCGTTGCGCGCAGCGCGCTCCGCGGCGGCCCGCTCGGCGGCCGCACGTGCGGCGGCGGCGCGCAACCGCACGATCACCTGCTGCAGGGCCTTGGCATCGCTGCCGAGCGCCTGCTCGCGGGCGCGGCGATCGCGATACCGGCTTTCGAGTGCGCCCAGATGCTCGGCACGGGCACGCCGATCGCGATCCAGTGCGGCCAACTGCGCCTGTCGACGGCTGCGCGCGGCGTCCAGCGCACTGCGCTTGGCGACGATCTGCGCTTCCACCTGATCCAGCTCGGCCAATTCGGCGCCGAGCGCCGCCGTCCGCGCCAGACGCTGACGCTGCAGATAACGGTAATAGACCAGCTGTCGCTGGGTGTCGGCGACCCGATCCTGCGCCAGCATCAGTTTCAGCGGCGCATGCTCGCCCTGGGCATGCGCCGCGCGCAGCAGCGCCGCCAGTTCGCGACGCTGTCCGGCCTGCTGTCGCCGCAATTCAGCGCGGCGGGCATCGAGCTGGGCCAACGCGCTCTGTTCGCGGACGAGTTGCGCCTCGGCTTCGTGCAGGGCACGACTGGAGACGGCGACCCGTTCGTCCATCGCGCGCAGTTCGCGACTGGCGGCACCGCGCTCGCCTTCGAGTTTGCGGCGCTCCGCGGCCACGTCCTTCAGTTCGCGCTCGATCTTCTCCAGCCGGCGCTGGGCATCGCGGCTGCCGGCCGGCTGGGCGGTCGCGGCCCGGGCCGACGCGCACAGGCCGACCGCGCACAGACCCGCAGCGAGCAGCGCCGCAGGCAACGCGATCGCGAACCGGTCCAGGATCCGTCTCATTCCGCCGCCAGCAGACTGCGGCCGGTCATCTCCGCCGGTTGCGGCAGGCCGAGCAGTTCGAGCAGGGTCGGCGCCACGTCGCGCAGCGCGCCACCGCTGCGCAGGCGCGCCTGCGCGCGATCGGCCGCGGCGCAGACGAACAGGAACGGCACCGGCCCGACCGTGT
>JAYRTK010000050.1:0-7531 GCA_041919595.1 Lysobacteraceae bacterium | reverse complement strand
GCGCATCATTTCGAGATTGCCGTGATCGGCGGTGATCAGCAGCGCGCCGCCGACCGCGCGCACCGCGGTCTCGACCGCGCCGATCGCCACGTCCACCGCTTCCGCCGCGCGGATCGCCGCCTGCAGATCGCCGGTGTGGCCGACCATGTCGGGATTGGCGATGTTGCACACGACCACGTCGAAACGACCGCCGCGGATCGCGTCGACCAGTTTGGCGGTCACTTCGGGGCAGCTCATTTCCGGCTGCAGATCGTAGGTCGCGACCCTGGGGCTCGGCACCAGGACGCGTTCCTCGCCCGGATACGGCGCCTCGCGCCCGCCGCTGAAGAAGAAGGTGACATGCGCGTACTTCTCGGTCTCGGCGATGCGCAGCTGGGTCCTGCCGTGCGCGGCCAGTTCCTCGCCGAAGGTCCGGCGCAGATCGTCCGGCGCGAACGCGACCGGCGCCTGCAGTGTCGCGTCGTACTCGCTCAGGCAGACGAAACGCGACAGCGCCGGACGGCGCGCGACGAATCCGTCGAAATCCGGCGCCACGAAAGCGGCCGTCAGCTGACGTGCGCGATCGGCCCGGAAATTCATGAACACCACCGCGTCGCCGTCCTGCATCGGCTGCGCACCGTCGAGCACGGTCGGAGCGACGAACTCATCGTTCTCGCCCCGCGCGTAGGCCGCGGACAGCGCCGCCAGCGCATCGCCCGCAGGCTGTTCGGCGCGCGCTTCGACGATCGCATCCCAAGCACGGCGCACGCGCTCCCAGCGCTGATCGCGGTCCATCGCGTAGTAGCGGCCGCCGACGGTGGCGATGCGCGCACAGCCCAGCGCGTCGCATTTCGCTTGCAGCGCGCGCAGGCTGGGTTCCGCCGAGCGCGGCGGCGTGTCGCGACCGTCCAGGAACGCATGCACCGCGATCCTAGCCACGCCTTCGCGCGCGGCGAGATCGAGCATCGCGAAGAGATGCTGCTCGTGACTGTGGACACCGCCGGGCGAGAGCAGGCCCATCACGTGCAGCGTTCCGTCGGCGGCCTTCGCCGCCGCGCAGGCGGCGCGCAGTTCGGGATTGGCGAAGAAGCTGCCGTCCTCGATCGCGGCATCGACGCGGGTCAGATCCTGATAGACGATGCGACCGGCGCCGAGGTTCATGTGCCCGACCTCGGAATTGCCCATCTGGCCATCGGGCAGACCGACATGTCGGCCCTCGGTGTGGATCAGGGTGCGCGGACAGGTCGCCCACAGCCGGCGCCAGTTCGGCAGCTCGGCCAGGGCGATGGCGTTGTCCGCGGGATCCTCGCGATACCCCCAACCGTCGAGGATCATCAGCACCACGGGTTTCGGGACGGCTGCGGACATGTGACCTTCGGGGCAATGACTTAGGACAGATGCGATTGTAGCGAAGCCGTCGCATCCTGAATCCGTCGCCCTCACGGGCTCACCGCGCCCTTCAGGCGCGTTCATCGAGGCCACCGTCATGCATCGTTCCCGTCCTTTCGTCGCATCCGCCGTCGCATCCGCCATCGCGCTCGTCCTGCTCGCTCCCGCGGCCCACGCCGGCCGGGACATCGAGAAGGTCATGGGCAGCATCACCGCCCACGCGGGCGAGGAATACGGCGATCTGGAAACCGTCAACGGCAGCATCCGCGTCGAGGCCGGCGCCAAGGCCCGCGACATCGCCACCGTCAACGGCAGCGTGCACCTGGAAGCCGGCGCCAACGTCGGCAATGCCGAAACCGTCAATGGCAGCATCAAGGCCGAAGGCAAGGCCGCCGCCGGCTCGCTGGAGACCGTGAACGGCAGCATCCGTCTCGACGAGCAGAACCGGGTCGGCGACATCGAAACCGTGAACGGCAGCGTGTTCGCCGGCCGCGGCAGCGACGTCGCCAAGGACATCGAAACCGTGAACGGCGCGATCGGTCTGGTCGACACCGATGTCGGCGGCAGCATCGCCACCGTCAACGGCGACATCACCGTGGGCGTGGGCTCGCACGTGCGCGGCGGCATCACCGTCGAAAAGCCCAGCACCAACTGGATGCCGGTGACGATGAAGCAGCGCAAGCCGCGGATCGTGATCGGCCCGAACGCGGTGGTCGACGGCCCGATGGTGTTCAAGCGCGAAGTGAACCTCTACGTGCACAAGACCGCCCGGATCGGCCAGGTCACCGGCGCCACCGCGGTCCGCTACGACGGCACGACCGCGCCGAAGGACTGATCCACGGCCACGCGGAGGCGACCGGCGCACGCCGTCCCCGACTTCCGGCATGGGGCGGAAAACGCCCCCCAGACCGTACACTCGCGGCTTCCCGTCGTCAGGAAGCCGCCGATGTCGAAGTCCCCGAAGCCCCGCTCCGCCGCGACCCGGCGGCCGATCGTCCTGCTGCCGGTGTTGCTGCCGGCTCTCGCCGCCGCCGTCGCCCTCGCAGGGTGCAAGCGCGAAGCCGAGGCCCCCGCCGTCCCCGCCGAACCGGCCGCGCCCGCCTTCGCGTTCAAGGCCGCCATCGATCCGGCCGATTTCGGCGAACACGTGCGCAGGCTCGCCTCGGATGAATTCGAGGGGCGCGCGCCGGGCACGCCCGGCGAAGAAAAGACCGTCGAATATCTGCGCGATCAGTTCGCGCGGATGGGACTCAAGCCCGGCAACAAGGGCGACTGGTTCCAGACCGTGCCGATGATGGAAACCACCGCCGACGAGACGACGACGATGACCATCGATGTCGCCGGCAAACCGCGCACGCTCAGATTCGGCAGCGACATGGTGATCGGCACGCGCACCGGTCAAACCGAAATCAAGGTCGACGCCAGCGATCTGGTGTTCGTCGGTTACGGCGTGGACGCGCCGGAACAGCAGTGGAACGACTACGCCGGCGTCGACGTGAAGGGCAAGACCGTGGTCATGTTCGTCAACGACCCTGGCTTCCATGCCAAGGACGCGAACCTGTTCGACGGCAACCGCATGACCTACTACGGCCGCTGGACCTACAAGTTCGAGGAAGCCGGACGCAAGGGCGCGGCCGCCGCGCTGATCATCCACGATACCGAGGGCGCGTCGTACGGCTGGGACGTGGTGAAGAACTCCTGGTCGGGCGCGCAGTACGACCTGCGCGCGGCCGACGACCCGGCGCCGCGCGTGCCGCTGCAGGGCTGGATCACCGGCGAGCAGGCGAAATCGCTGTTCGCCGACGCCGGCCTCGATCTCGACGCCATGCGCGCCGCCGCCGGCAGACGCGGCTTCAAGCCGATGACCCTGCCGGCGAAGATGAGCACGACCCTCAAGAGCACCATCGCCGAGAAGGAGTCGCGCAACGTCGTCGCGCTGCTGCCGGGCAGCGAACGCCCCGACGAGGCGATCGTCTACATGGCGCACTGGGATCATCTCGGCAAGCACGACGGCGAACACAACGCCGATGACAGCGGCGACGTGATCTACAACGGCGCGGTCGACAATGCGACCGGCGTCGCCGGCATCCTCGAGATCGCCGAGGCGATGGCCGGCGGCGCACGGCCGAAGCGCTCGATGCTGTTCGTCGCGGTCACGCTGGAAGAGTCCGGCCTGCTCGGATCGAAGTACTACGTCGCCCATCCCAGCCTGCCGCTGGACCGCACCGTCGGCGTGATCAACATCGACGCGATGAGCGTGACCGGGCGCGCCCGCGATCTCGTCGTCGTCGGCATGGGCAACTCCGAAATGGAGGACATCCTCAAGCCGATCGCCGAACGTCAGGGGCGCACGCTGGTCGAGGAATCGAATCCCGCCGGCGGCTACTACTTCCGCTCCGATCACTTCAATTTCGCGAAGGCCGGCGTACCGGCGCTGTACGCCGACGGTGGCAACGATCTGCTCGAGGGCGGCACCGCGGCCGGCGATGCCGCCGGCAAGGACTACAACGAACACCGTTATCACAAGCCGGACGACGAATACGATCCGGCGAATTGGAAACTCGACGGCACGATGCAGGATCTGGCGGCGCTGTTCGAAGTCGGTCTGGCACTGGGCTTCGGCGATCAATGGCCGAACTGGTACGCCGGCAATCCGTTCCGGGCCGCGCGCGAGAAGATGATGGCGGCGAATCCGCCGCCCGCCGCCGCGCCCCCGGCCACCGGCACCGCGCCCCAGCCGGCGAAGTGACGCCATCGGGAACGCGGGAATCACCCACGTCAAACAGGAAGGGCGCCGCGAGGCGCCCTTCGTCATTCCGGATCAACGCACGGGATCAGAACACCGGTTCGATCAGACCTTCAGCGCCGGACTGGAGGACATCACCCGCGCGGCGACGCCGTCGTCGACCTGCTGCAGGAAATTGCGTCGATCCGGCTGGCTGGCGCCCTCGTGCTGGACCTGCTGTTGCTGGCGCTCGCGCTCCTGGTTCTGGACCGCGATCTTGTCCTGCAACTGGTCCTGGCTCTGGTTCCTCGACTGGTCGAGACTGACGTAACCGTTGAAGATCGGCTCCTTGTCGACCTTCTCCGCGATCATCACGTGCCCGTTGCGCACATCGATGTATTCGGGCTTTTCCGAAATGCCGGGCGTGTGGCGCGCGGTCAGCACGACATCGGTCGCGACCTTCTTCGCATCGTCCTCGGTCATGCCGGTCTTGTTCTGGACCAGGGTCATCGCGCGCTCGAACAACTGGCGTTCGGCCGCGCTCATCTCCAACTCCCGCCGCTTCGGCTGCGCCTGCAGCATCGGCCCGGTGCGATCCAGCTCCGGTCCGGCCACCGCATGCGCGCCATGGGCGCGGGGGGATTCGTCATGGCCCGACGCACCGGGCTGCTGTCCTGGGAAGCGTTCGCTCATCATCGTTCTCCTGCATGAGCGGCCGGGCGCCCCTGCCACGCCGCGGCCTGCGCGCCGAGCATACTGCGGAATGTCCGGACGCGCACGGACACCGGTCGCCGGACTTTCAGGCGGCCGCTGCGGGGACGGCCGGACGCTCCGGCCACACCGTCTTCGCCAGCAGTTCGTCGTTCCAGTCGAACCGCAGGGCGCCCTGCTTGTCGAGCAGCAGCGAGACGAAGTTGAAGACGTTGCGGGCGAACATGTCGCTGGAATGCATGGCGCCGCTGCTGGCGAGGTTGAGCGGGCCGGAGACGGTCACACCGTCGTGCATGACGATCTCGCCCGGACGGGTCAGTTCGCAGTTGCCGCCGGTTTCGGCGGCGAGGTCGACGATCACGCTGCCGGGTTTCATCCCGGCGACCATCGCCGCGCTGACGATCTTCGGCGCCGGACGGCCGGGCACGGCCGCGGTGGCGACGATCACGTCGACGTTCTTCAGATGATCGGCGAGCCGCTGCTGCTGCAGCGCGCGCTCCTCGTCGGTGAGCTGGCGGGCGTAACCGCCCTCGCCCGCGGCGCTGACGCCGAGATCGAGGAACTTGCCGCCCAGGGATTCGATCTGCTCGCGGGTCTCGGGACGCACGTCGAAACCCTCGACCTGCGCGCCGAGGCGCTTGGCGGTGGCGATCGCCTGCAGACCGGCGACACCGGCGCCGATCACCAGCACCTTCGACGGGCGGATGGTGCCGGCGGCGGTGGTGAGCATCGGGAAGAATTTCGGGGCCAGTTGCGCCGCGATCAGCATCGCCTTGTAACCGGCCATGCCGGCCTGCGAGCTGAGGATGTCCATGGCCTGGGCGCGGGTGGTGCGCGGCAGGCGTTCCAGCGGGAAGGCGACGATGCCGCGGGCCTGGAGGGCCTCTCCGCGGGCGGCGTCGCCCTGCGGCTGCAGCATGCCGACGAGCACCGCGCCGGACTTCATGCGACCGATGGCGTCGGCCGATGGCGGCTGCACGCAGACCAGGATGTCGGCCGTGGCGAGCACCGTCTCGGCGTCGTCGTGCACCTGGGCGCCGGCTTCGACATAGGCGGCATCGGCGGCATGGGCACCCGCGCCCAGTCCACGCTCGATGCGCACGGCAGCCCCGGCGGCGACGAGCTTCTTGCAGGTTTCCGGGGTCAGCGCCACGCGCCGTTCACCATGCGCCGTTTCGCGCACCGCACCGATGACCACTGGTGCGCCCGCTGCCGTCGATTCCGCAGCCGCTTCCGTCATTGCCCGCCTCCCCATCGCTTCGAACCGGTTGCCCGCATCCTAGCAGGTTGTCGCGCGTGCCAAGGAAGCCCGCGACGGAACCGCGCGCCGCGAATGTCTCCCGGCACGACACCGCGGACGCGGCCACAAAAAAAGCCGCCGACGCGGGGTCGGCGGCCATCGAGAGTGATGCTTGTCGGCGGACCGCGGAGGTGGTCGCGGACCGCGTCCCGGGTCAGGACGCGGCGACCCGGGTCTGGACCAGTTGCTGCCACATGTCGCGCATGGCTTCGTCGAACGGCGCTTCCGATGTGCGCATCGACACCCGCCCCTTGCCGATCAGCGCCGCCAATTCCTCCGGCGACACCACGAGCTTGCGCATGCCGCGGCGGTTGACGATCAGGAAACGCGAGGTCAGCGGACTGACCCAGGCGATGCGGGCGGCGGTCTCGCGGCCGTCCTCCTCGATCAGACGCAGATTCTGGCCGACGCGCAGGCGGCGCAGGCGCGCAGCCAGCGAAGCGTCGAACTCGAAGGCATCGGTGCCACCGGCCACGCGCAGCCCGCCCCAGGTCGCGGCATCGGCGGGTTCGACGGCCGAGGCCTCTTCCTCCGGCAGCGGGTGCAGCATGCGCGGCTGATCCGGGAAAGCCAGCGCAGACACGATACGGGCCAGCGAATCGCGCGCGGCCGTGGCGTCGAGACCGCAACCGGCGTAGCAACGACCGAGGGGCGCCTGCAGTTCGAGAATCTTGTCGGCGACGCGACCGCCCTCGCAGCGGGCGGCATCGGCATCGGCCTGCATCAGGCCATCGCCGATCGACAGCGCCGACAGATACTGGGCCGAACTCGGGCCTTCGCGCAGCCAGGTCTGGACCAGATGATGGCGCCAGTGGCCGGTGAGGAATTCGGCGATGCCCGCGGTCAGCGGACGCTGGCCGAGACGTGCCGCCAGCAGATCGTCGACCGCGCGGCGCGCATGCTGCAGCCGCTCGCGGCCACCGACCGCCTCGGCGGCGCGCTGCTCGGCGATCTCGCGCACTTTCTTCTGCTGGTCGAGATGGTCGCGCAGTTCCGCCGCGGCGAGCTGGAAGATGGCCTTGTCGTCGCGGTAATCCTCGAC
This sequence comes from Lysobacteraceae bacterium, assembly GCA_041919595.1. Taxonomy (GTDB): domain Bacteria; phylum Pseudomonadota; class Gammaproteobacteria; order Xanthomonadales; family Xanthomonadaceae; genus Lysobacter_I. The sequence continues at coordinate 385 of JAYRTK010000050.1, read as the reverse complement.
CACGCGGTCCACGGCCAGTTCGGCATGGGTCAGGGTCTGCTGATCCTGCGGCGACTCGCCGGTATTGCCGTCGCAGGCCTCGCTCAGCGCTTCGAGCAGCTTGCGGCCCGGGTGTGCGCGCTGATCGAAGAGACTGTCGTCGCTGAGCGCGAGCTTGAGGTACGGGCCGACAAGACGGCCATACATCGCCCGCGAGCGGGACAGCGTCGCGTGGCTGCGGGCCAGCGTCTGCAACAGGATGCCGACAAGATCGATCGCATCCTCGTCGACCTCGTTGAAACGGGTCTGGGTGGGATCGAAACCGAGTTGGCGCGAACCGCTGACGATCTGATCGCGGATCACGGCCGACAGCGGACGGCTGTCGTCGCCGGTGAGCGCGCGGACG
>JAYRTK010000049.1:0-15016 GCA_041919595.1 Lysobacteraceae bacterium | reverse complement strand
GTTGCGGGCGCTGGCCGACAGCTACGGCAGCGGCTTCGCCCTCGCCGGGGTCGATCCGCTGCAGGCGCTGGCCGTGCTGGCCGCCGCCGCGGGGCTCGGTTGGCTCGGCGCCGGCGTGGTCACCGGCCATTTTCTGCGTCAAACTAGAGTCTGACGTGATCGACAGGGGCGCGTCGGCGCGGCGATGCCGTCCCGAAGCGGGTGCCGGAACCTCCGGCGCAGGGTCGCGCCGATCCGCGACACTCCGCCACCGTAGCCCGAGCGAACGCCACGCATGCCCGCCCATGATGTCCGCCACCTGACCACCGACACCCCCCGGGTGATGGTGGTCGACAGTTCGAAGATGGTGCGCAGGCTGATCGGCGACATGCTCCAGCGCGATCTGCCGGGCGTCGAGATCGTGGGATGTTCCGGGCTGACCGAGGTCCAGGCCGCGCTCGCCGCGGGCCCGGTGGATCTGGTCACCACCGCGCTGGTGCTGATGGACGGCGACGGCCTGCAGGTCGCGCGCCATGTCCGCGCCGCCGCCGGCCAGCGCTACGTGCCGGTGATCGTGGTCTCCGGCGACGCCCGCGCCCACCTCGAAGCGCGCCGCTTCACCGAGGACGTCACCGACTATTTCGACAAGGCCGAGGGTTACGCCGCGCTCGCCACCTTCATCCGCGGCTACGTCCAGCCCCAGCCGATGCCCGACGCCCGCGTGCTCTACGTCGAGGACAGCGTGACCGTGGCCATGGCCACCCGGCGCATGCTGCAGGCCCACGACATCACCGTGCTGCACATGAGCCGCGGCGACGACGCCCTGGCCTATCTGCGCGAACACATCGGCCAGGACGACGTCGGCGCCGACCTGCTGCTGACCGACGTGACCCTCGACGGCGAGGTCAGCGGCCTCGACCTGCTGCGCACGGTGCGCAACGAACTGGGCTATGGCCGCCGCCGCCTGCCGGTGCTGGTGATGACCGGCGACGGCAACCGCGACAAGCAGTCCAACCTGCTGCGCGAAGGCGCCAACGATCTGGTGCTCAAGCCGATCGAGGAGCGGATGCTCATCACCAAGACCCTGTTCCAGCTGCGGATGGCGAAGTTGCGGGAGCAGGCCCCGGCGGAGTGACCGCCCGGCGCACGCTTGCCACCGCGATGACCGACGACGACCGCATCAAGCTCGAACCCTCCTGGAAAGCGAAGGTCGGCGAGTACCTCAAGCGCGACGAGATGCGGGCGCTGTCGGCGTTCCTGCGCGAACGCCGCGCGAAGGGCGCGCGCATCTATCCGCCTGCGGCGAAGATCTTCGCCGCGTTCGACGCGACGCCGTTCGACAGGGTCAAGGTCGTGATCCTCGGCCAGGATCCGTACCACGGTCCCGGGCAGGCGCACGGCCTGTGTTTCTCGGTGCTGCCGGGCGTGCCGGTGCCGCCGTCGCTGGACAACATCTTCAAGGAGATCCAGCGCGATCTCGGCATCGGCCGTCCCGATCACGGTTGCCTCACGCCTTGGGCAGAGCGCGGCGTGCTGCTGCTCAACGCGGTGCTGACCGTGGAAGACGGCCGCGCCGGGGCGCATCAGGGCAAGGGCTGGGAAGGCTTCACCGACCACGTCGTCGACGTGCTCAACCGCGAGCGTGAAGGCCTGGTGTTCCTGCTCTGGGGCAGTTACGCGCAGGCCAAGGGCAAGGTGATCGACCCGCGCCGGCATCGGGTGCTGAAGGCGCCGCATCCCTCGCCGCTGTCGGCGCATCGCGGCTTCCTCGGCTGCGGGCATTTCTCCGCCGCGAACGAATTCCTGAGCCGTCACGGGCAGCATCCGATCGACTGGTCGCTGCCGCCGCGGGCGGCGCTCACGGCGGGTTGAAGCGACGCGTCGCCGATGTTGCGCGAGGCCAGCGCAATATCGCCAGCACCGGAAAATGATCAGACGGATAACGGGCTCCGCGATGCGTCGTCACCGTTTCGATCGAACGCACGTCCCATCCCCGCAGCAGAATCCAGTCGATGCGTCGTTGCGGCTGTCCCGTGAATCCATGGAACGTGCCTTCCGGGCCGCGCCTGTGGCCGGCGATGCGCCAAGCATCCTGCAGCCGGGCGGTGAGCAGCGCGTACACATCGCCATCGTCGCCGGTGTTGAAATCGCCGGTCAGCACCACCGGAATGTCCTGCGGCAGCGATCCGATGCGGTCGAGCAGCAGCCGCGCACAACGCTGACGCGCCGCCGCATCTTCGTCCCGATACGGAAAATGCGTGTTGAACAGATAGAACCGACTGCCGTCGCGGCGCGATTCGAACAGTCCCCAGGTGACCATCCGCGGGAACAGATTGCCCCAGCTGATGCTGCCGACGACCTCCGGCGTATCCGACAGCCAGAAGTCGCCGGAGTCGACCAGCCGCAGGGCCTGCGTGCGATAGAACACGCCCATGCGTTCGTCGTCGTCGCCACCGCCGCGACGTCCGCGTCCGAACCATGCGTACCCGGGCAGATCCGCCGCCAGCGCAGCGCCCTGCGAACCGAAGAGCTCCTGGGTGCCGATCAGATCCGGACGCGTCCGCCGCAACGTCTCGACCATCAGCGCACGACGTGCTTCCCAGCGGTTGGCGCCATCGGACGCGACCGGCAGTCTGACGTTGAACGACATCACCCGCAGCGCATGCGCCTGCGCCTGCGAGAGCACACATCCGCACAACAGCAGGGCGAGCATGATCGATCGCGCAACGCGCGGAACGATCGGCCACGGAATTCGAACGCGTACGGGCATTCCAGACATCGACGACGACTCCACAGGCAGAGAGGGCTTCGCGGACCGCGCGTCGCTTCACCAAAACATGCTGCGCTGCAGCATGTTTCGGGTGACAGGTGTCCAATGCACGATCGCGCTCCGGACGCGACACACGATTGTTGACAACGCTGTCATCAGCGACTAGAACATGGCGACGGCGCGATCGATGATGTGACGCGTCGTCCTGCAGCGCAATATCCCGTGCCGCGTCTCCCCACGCGCGGTCTCCATCGCCAAACGCACCGTCGCGCCGCGACGACCGATTCCGGAGAACGACGTGAGACTTTCGACCATCGACGCGATCATCGTGCTGACCTATCTGGTCGGCATCTTCGCGCTCGCACAATGGGTGTCGCGCGAGAAAAGCGGACACCGCAAGGACGCGCAGGATTATTTCCTCGCCGGCAAATCGCTGCCGTGGTGGGCGATCGGCGCGTCGCTGATCGCGGCGAACATCTCGGCCGAACAGATCATCGGCATGTCCGGTTCGGGCTACGCGCTGGGCCTCGCCATCGCGTCCTACGAATGGATGGCCGCGCTCACGCTGCTGATCGTCGGCAAGTTCTTCCTGCCGGTGTTCCTGCGCAACGGCATCTACACGATGCCGCAGTTCCTCGAAGAGCGTTACGGCCCGACCATCCGCACGATCATGGCGGTGTTCTGGCTGGGCCTGTACGTGTTCGTGAACCTGACCTCGATCCTGTGGCTGGGTTCGATCGCGGTGACCCAGGTCACCGGCATCGACCAGTTCGTGGCGCTGGCGCTGCTCGGCGGTTTCGCGCTGCTGTACCAGCTGTACGGCGGACTGAAGGCGGTGGCGCTGACCGACATCGTGCAGGTCGCGCTGCTGGTGCTGGGCGGATTGCTGATCGTCGGCATCTCGCTGGACCGCATCGGCGGCGACGGCGGTATCGTCGGCGGCTTCAACACGCTGATGGCGGCGCATCCGGGCCACTTCCACATGATCCTCTCGCCCGACAATCCGTTCTACAAGGATCTGCCGGGACTGAGCGTGCTGATCGGCGGCATGTGGATCATGAACGTCAGCTACTGGGGCTTCAATCAATACATCATCCAGCGCGCGCTGGCGGCGAAGGACATCGCCGAAGCGCAGAAGGGCGTAGTGTTCGCGGCCTTCCTGAAACTGCTGATGCCGGTGATCGTGGTGCTGCCGGGCATCGCCGCGCTGATGCTGGTGACCGATCTGGAAAAGCCCGATCAAGCCTATCCGAAGATGATGGCGCTGCTGCCCACGGGCGTGCTCGGCCTGGTGTTCGCGGCGCTGATCGCGGCGATCGTGGCCTCGCTGGCCTCGAAGATCAATTCGGTGTCGACCATCTTCACCCTCGACTTCTACGCCAAGCGCGGCAACCCGGAGACGCGCGGGGCGCACGATCAGGCGCATCTGGTGAAGGTCGGCCGGATCGCGGCGACGGTCGCGATCGTGCTCGCGGTGCTGACCGCGAAACCGCTGCTCGGCGGCTTCGACCAGGGGTTCCAGTACATCCAGGAATACACCGGCTTCTTCACTCCAGGCATCGTGGTGATCTTCGTGCTCGGCCTGTTCTGGAAGCGCGCCAACGAAGCCGGGGCGATCGCCGCCGCGGTCGGTTCGTTCGCGCTGTCGATCGCGCTCAAGCTGGCGTGGCCGTCGCTGCCGTTCATGGATCGCGTGGGGCTGGTGTTCCTGCTCGCGCTGGTGCTGGCCGTGATCGTGTCGCTGACCACGCGCGGACGCGGCGACGCCAACCGCATCCGCACCGACGACGTGATCTACCGGACGGCGCCGGCCTTCAACGCCGGCGCGGTGGGCGTGATCGCGATCCTGATCGCGCTGTACGCGGCCTTCTGGTGAGTCCGCGCGGAGGACGGCGGCGTACGATGCGCGCCGCCGTTCCGACCCGCAGTGTCAGTGCGGAAACGGCGCGGGTCCGGTCGAGTCGCGCAGGACCAGTTCGTAGGGCACCTGCACCATGCCGCCGACCCCGGAATCGCGGATCGACAACAGCAGTTGTTCCGTCGCGATCCGACCCATGTCGCGGCTGGCCTGGCGGACCGTGGTGAGCGATGGCCAGACCTGGCGCGCCATCGGCAGATCGTCGAAACCGAAAACCGACAGATCGTCCGGAATGCGCAGGCCACGCCGCCCCGCGGCATGCATCACGCCGGTGGCGGTGTCGTCGTTGGCGGCGAAAATCGCGGTCGGCGGATTCGGCAACGACAGCAACCGCTCGGCACCGGCAAGCCCGGACTCGAACGAGAACTCGCCCACGACCACCAGCGAAGTGTCGTAAGGCAGGCCGGCGGCCGCGAGACCGTCGCGATAGCCCTGCAATCGCCATTCGGCGGCGCCATGGTCGGGATGCCCACGGATGTGTCCGATCCGCCGGTGTCCCAGCGACACCATGTGCGCCATCATCTCGCGCACGGCGCCGCGTTCGTCCAGTCGCGCGCCGATGCGGGCATTTTTCTCGCGTGGCGAAATGCTGGCGTAGCGCACGTTCAGCGCCTGCAGTTTTTCCAGCAGCGCCTCGTCGTCGGTGAGCGGCGGCGTCAGCACCAGACCATCCGGCACGTATTGCGCCACGCTTTCGAGGATCAGGTCGACGTGGTCGCGGCTGCTGTAGTCCACCGGCCGCATCATCGTGCTGTAATGCGCCGCTTCGCACGCGTCCAGAACGCCGGACAGCACCTGCATCACATAGCTGCTCGACGGGTTGTCGTACAGCATCGAGATCAGATACGAGCGGTGACCGGCGAGACTGCGCGCCGACGGATTCGGGCGGAAATTCAGCGCTTTCGCGGCCGCTTCCACCTTGGCCCGGGTTTCGGGACGCACGTTCGGCTCGTGATTGAACACCCGGGACACCGTCTTCATCGACACCCCGGCGGCCCGCGCCACGTCGTCGATGCGGGCTCCCGTTCCGGCCGCTCTACCCATCTCGCACTCCTCAGAACTGAACGTGGATTATGGGCCCGATCGCGATCGCCGGGGCGCACCGTCGATGCGGCGGGTCGCACGCGGGCGCTCCGGAACGCCGGAAGCGCTCCGTGCCGGACCGTGCCCCGAAGCGACGGCGCGCTACCTGCCGGTGGCCTCGCAACGCTGCAGCGGCGATACCGGCAATACGCCCAGCGTCTTCGCGTTGGCGTGCCTCAGGCCATGACCGGCCGGAAACAGCGGCGGCCTCGCCGCCATGGCCGCAGGCGAGAACGACGACCCGCAGGGGTCGCCCGGCCACGGGAAGGACAAACGGCCACGGAAGTCGTATCGCGGCTTGCCCTGTGCGTTCGCGAGCAGCAGGTCGGCGATGCCGGCGCCTTCCGAGCCGGGCAGCCATGCCGCGACGAAGGCATCGGAAAGATTCAACAGATCGTTGACGTACGACGGTCGGCCCGAGAGAAATACCGTGACCACCGGTTTGCCGCTGCGGGACAGCGCTTCGAGCAATGCACGGTCCTCGGGATGACGGACGCTGTGGGTCAGCGGCATGGGCAGTGCCACGTCGCCCTTCATTTCGGCATAGGGCGGCTCGCCAACCACGGCGATCGCGATGTCGTAGTCGCCGACGCGCGTGCCGACGCGCGTGCCGTCGAGGATGACGAAATCGCTGCCGGCGACGGCGCGCAGGCCGGCCAGCACGCTCTGCGCTTCGGGATAATCCTCGTTCGTGGTTTCGTCGCCCTGCCACGTCAGCGACCAGCCGCCGGCCTGCATCGGAATATTGTCCGCGCCCTTGCCGACCACCAGCACGCGCGCGCCGGGCTTGATCGGCAACGCCGCAGCGTCGTTCTTCAGCAGCACCAGCGATTCGCGGACGGCGCGGCGCGCAAGCGCGCGATGCTGCAGGGCAGCGGTGTCGCCGGCCTGCGGATGCGCGGACGGCGCCTTTCCGTCGAAAAGACCCGCACGCAGTTTCACCCGCAGGATCCGGCGCACCGCATCGTCGATGCGCGTCATCGGAATTTCGCCGCGCTCGACCTGGCCGACAGTGGTCTCGATGAAGGCCTTCCAGTCGTCGGGCACCATGATCATGTCGACGCCGGCGTTGATCGCCTGCGGACAGCTGGATTTGGTGCAGCCGGGCACCTGTTCGATCGCGTTCCAGTCCGACACCAGGAACCCGTCGAACCCCATCTTCCTTTTCAGGACATCGGTCAACAGCAGGCGGTTGCCGTGCATCTTGCCGTGATCGACGCCGGTGACGGGATCCTTCCAGCTGTTGTACGAGACCATGATGTTCTGCGCGCCCGCGCGCAGTCCGCCGTAATAGCCCTGCGCATGCGTGCGCACCAGCTCGCGCTGGGTGGCGATGGTCAGGCCCTGGTCCTTGCCGCCGTCGGTGCCGCCATCGCCGAGAAAATGTTTGACGCTGGCGATCGCGCTGCCGTCGCCGAAGCGACCCTGAAGCCCGCGCACGTAAGCGTCCGCGTAGGCCCGTACCAGCGCCGGATCGTTCGAATAGCTTTCGTACGTACGGCCCCAGCGCACGTCCTGCACGACGGGCACCGCGGGCGCGAACACCCAGTCGATGCCGGTCGCACGTACGCCGGCCGCGGTGGCGGCGGCGATCTCGCGGATCAACGCCGGGTCGTGCGCGGCGCCCAGACCGATGTTGTGCGGAAACAGCGTCGCGCGGTAGACGTTGCTGTGGCCGTGCACCGCATCGGTGCCCCAGACGATCGGTATCTGCACCGGCATATCGGTCGACATCGACGCTCGATGGTAAGCATCCGCCAGCGCGAGCCAATCGCCGACACCGGCATGTTTGTTCCTGCCCGGCCAAGAGCCGCCACCGTTGAGCACCGAACCGATGTAATGGGTGCGTACTTCTTCCGGCGTGATCGACTTGATCTCGGCCTGGGTCATCTGCCCGACCTTCTGCGCCAGGGTCATGCCCGCGAGGATCGCGTCGATGCGCGCCTCCATCGCGGCATCGCGGCGGATCGGGCTGGCGGCCCGGCGCCATTCGGCGCCGGGCGCATCCGCGGCCATCGCGATGCCGTGACCGGCGACAAGGACGGCGACGGCGGATGCCAGCGTCAGCCGGCTCAACAGCTTCGGCATGCGCTCTCCGGAAGCACGATGCGCTCCGGCACGCGGGCCCGACGTGGGGATATTCGACATTCGACTCTCCGCAGCATGTGGCCGCCCGCCGCCGCGAATCCCGCGGCGGCGGCGCGTCCGGTCACATCTTGAAGTTCACGCCCAGCAGGTACTGGCGCCCGTATTCGTTGTACTCCAGCGGCGTGGTGTAGAAATCGCCACCACCGCCGAAATCGGAGCGCTGCACGGTGCGGTACGGCGAATCGGTCACGTTGTTGACCTGGAAGATCACCGACCATCCGGAGAGACGACTGTCGGGCTTGAACTCGTATCCCAACTGCAGATCGGTCTGACGATCGGCCAGCACCTGGGTATAACTGCGCTGCGCGAACAGCGTGGTGATCTCGCCCTGGAACTCGGATCGGTAGCGCTGGCTCACGCGCGCCGAGAACCCGTGCTTCTCGTAGTACGCGGTGAGATTGGCCACGTCCCGCGACAGCCCGGGCAATCCGCGCCGCTGGCGCGAATCGTCGAGCGGATCGGGATCGATCGAGGTCTCGGTGTAGGACGCGTTGAACAACAGACCGAAACCGTCGAGCACCGGCGTGAACGCACCGCCCTCCAGCGAAGCGCTGAACTCGATGCCGCGCATGTATCCGCCCTTGCCGTTGGCGGGCGTGGTGAAGTTGCCGATGTTGCTGATCGGAACGACATTGGTCGGGTTGGTGAAACTGCTGAAGTCGTAACGGATGGTCTGGTTGTAGACGTAGCTCTCCAGATCCTTGTAGAACATCGCCAGCGCGACGTAGCCGGCGCGGCCGAAGTACTTTTCGACCGACACGTCGACCGAAGTGGCGCGCCACGGTTCCAGCAGCGGATTGCCGCCGCTGCCGCCCCAGGTGCGGGACGTCGGGTCCACGCCCGCGGTGGCCGACGCGCGCATGTCGTCCATGCGCGGACGCGCCATCGTCTTGGCCGCACCGAAGCGCACCATCCAGCCATCACCGAAATCGCCGACGAGATTCACGCTGGGCAGCACATCGCTGTAGTCCGCGCCGCGTTCGATCGTGCCCGAGACGGCGTTGTTGTCGATATCGAAACCGGTGGAGGACTGGCTGGTGTTGACGAACTGCACGCCGACATTGCCGCGCAGCCGCATCCAGTCACCGAAATCGGTATCGATGTCGAGTTTGGCGTAGGCGGTTTCGATGTTTTCCCGGACCGTGAAATCCTTCTTGAGGTCATCGTTGCTCATGTCGAGCACGAGGTCGTAATAGCGCGTCAGCGCGCCCTGTACGTCGTAACTCAGAATGCCCCGGAAGCCCGAGAAGCCCAGGCCCACCGGGCTGCGGATCAGATCCGGATCGACCGCGGCCGACGTGGCGCCGTTGCGCAGTTGCGCGAAGTAGACCGACGACGTCTTGTCCTTGGTACGGTCGGTGGCCGCGAACCCGAGCTGGAACCCGGCGAACGGGCCGTCCAGGAAACTGCGTGCGAGTTCGAACCGCACGCCGGTGTGCCTGTCGTCCTGTTTGGTCTTCTCCAGGCGGCCTTCGTGGCCCCAACCGGCCGGGTCGCTCAGCAGGATCGTCGAAGGATCGGCGTAATCCAGCCCGGGCGTGAAATGCGGGAATCCGGAAGACCCCAGCGGCACGTCGAAGCCGATGTTGTCCAGCGTCGCGGAACCGGCGTAGGTTTCGAGATAGTCGGCATCGCGCCTGGCGCGGGAGAGATATCCGTCGACCGTCAACGACCAGTTCTCGCTGAGCGTGAACTCGTTGCGCAGCCCGAGCGAGTACATCGAGTCGTCGCGGGTGTTGTGGTCGTTGCGGACGATCGGCTCAATGTTGTTCACGGTGCCGCTGGTCACCACCGGAACGCCGCCGACATTCGTGGTGCCGACGTTGCTGAGGGTGACGCCGTTGCCCGTCCACGGGTCCTGCGACCACATGATGCCGCGCGTGCGCTCCTTCTGTTCGAATCGCGAGTAGTACACGTCCAGCACGCTGTGGACGAAGTCGTTTGGCTTGTATTCCAGCACGCCCATCACGCCGTTGCGCTGCTGGTCGCGCGAGCGCGCCCAGATTTCGGCGCCTTCCATCATCGCGGCATCGGCCGGCTTGCCGGGAACGTCGGCGCCCCAGCGCGTGGTGTTCGCCCACCACCAGGCCTTGTAGTGCTGTTCCTGGAACGGCGAATCCAGCTGCGCGACGCCCAGGGCGATGCCGACGGTGTTGTCGGCGAACTGGTCCACGTACGACGCACTGAGACGATGACCGGTGTCGCTGCCGTCCGGATTCTGTTCGCCCAGCGAGTTGTATTCGCCGCGGGCGTTGACGACGAACCGCCGCTGGCCCACCGACAGTGGGCGGATGGTGCGCAGATCGACGGTGCCCGAAAGCCCCTGGCCGATCAGGGTCGCGTCCGGATTCTTGTACACGACCGCCGAATCCAGCAGTTCGGAGGGGTACTGGTCGAATTCCACACCGCGATTGTCGCCGGTGCTGACCTGTTCGCGGCCGTTGAGCAGGGTGGCGGCGAAGTCGGGCGACATGCCGCGGATGGCGATGACCTGGGCTCGACCGTCCACGCGCTGGGCGGCCAGGCCGGGCAGGCGCGCCAGCGATTCGGCGATGCTCACGTCGGGCAGCTTGCCGAGGTCCTCGGACGACACCGCTTCCACGATGGAAGCGGACTGCTGTTTGGTTTCGCGCGATGTCTCGATGCTGCGGCGGATGCCGGTGACCACGACCGTGTCGAGCGTTTCGGCCTCTTCTTCTTTCGCCGTGTCCTGCGCCTGCGCGCCGAAAGACAGCAAGGCCAAGGAACAGGCCATCGCCAACGTGCATCTGTTGATCCCGGGGCCCGCCGAGAAGCGCTGTTGCGACCTGGAACGGTTGGTGTTTGTCATTGCTCCCCCTCACGGATGCAGTTGTTGACAGCGCTGTCAGATACAGGTATTCCAGTAACGTGTCAACACGACACCCGCATTTCAGGCGGTCTGCGTCGGCAATGCCGGCGATTCGACCGGAGGAACCGGCCCGCACGCACCGGAATTGCTGCAATGCAATACGATCGCGCGCAGACCGATGCCCCCATTTCGAGGAGGTTTCGTCCATGATCGTTCGACGTTCCGTCCGGGTGCCGATGTCGGCGCTGCTGGCCGCTGCGACCCTCGCCGCCAATGTCCATGCCGCCGATGACCGGCCGCTGCGCGTCTGGGCGACCACTTCGGATCGGACTTACGCGCTGACAGCGCTCGCATCGGACGCCGCCGTCGCGGAAAACGCGCCGGAAGTCGAGATCAAGATCGATCCGGCACAGCGCCGCCAGCGCATCGAAGGGTTCGGCGCCTCGATCACCGACAGCGCCGCGCATCTGCTGCAGCGCCGGATGCCGCGCGCCGCGCGCGACCGGCTGTTGCAGGAGCTCTTCGGCCCGGCGCCGGGCATCGGCCTGGGATTCGTACGCCTGACCATCGGCGCGTCCGACTTCTCGCTGCACCACTACAGCCTGGACGACGTACCGCCCGGTGGAGAAGATCCGACGCTGCGACGCTTCCGTCTGCCACGCCAGCAGCGCGACGTGCTGGCGGCGACGCGCGCGGCGCGGGCGATCAATCCGCAGTTGCGGACGATGGCTTCGCCCTGGAGCGCGCCGGCATGGATGAAGAGCAACGACAGCCTGATCCAGGGCACGCTGGAATCCGCACACTACGCCAGCTTCGCCCGTTATCTGATGAAATACGTCGACACCCTCGCCGACGCGGGCATCCCGCTGTTCGCGCTGACCGTACAGAACGAGCCCGCGTTCGAGCCGGCGGACTATCCCGGCATGCGGCTGAGCGCCCGGCAGCGCATCGCCCTGATCGGCGACCATCTCGGACCGATGCTGCGCGCCGCCGGGCACGAGACCCGGATTCTCGATTGGGACCACAACTGGGACAAACCCGAGGAGCCGACCGCGGTGCTGTCCGACCCGACGGCCTCGCGTCACGTCGACGGCGTGGCATGGCACTGCTACGGCGGCGACGTGTCGGCGCAGTCGCTGGTCCATGCGCGTTTTCCCGACAAGAGCGTCTATCTCACCGAATGCTCCGGCGGCGACTGGGAGCCGGTACGCAGCGGCGGCATGACCCTGCTGGCCCGCGATCTGATCGTGGGCGGTACCCGGCACTGGGCCAGCGGCGTGCTGCTGTGGAATCTGGCGCTGGACGACGGCGCCGGTCCGCATGCCGGCGGCTGCGGCAATTGCCGCGGCGTGGTCACCATCGACCGCCGTACGGGCGCGGTCACCCGCAACGACGAGTACTACGTGCTGGCGCACGCCAGCCGTTTCGTGCCTCCCGGCGCGCATCGCATCGAGTCCAGCGAAGCGGCGGAAGATGTGCACAACGTCGCGTTCGTCGACGCACAGGGCGGCATCGCGCTGCTGGTGGTGAACGCATCCGCGGCGCCACGCACGATACGGGTGGAAACGCCGCGTTACCGCTTCCGTTACACGCTGGCCGCGAAAAGTCTGTACACGTTCGTCTGGCCCGAATGAGACAGGACGCGCGAAACGTCCGCGTGCGGCATCGGTCGGACGCCGTGCAAACGTTTACAATCCGGCGACAAGCGCGCCTCCCCTTACGCTTGTCGTTTTGACGACGGACCCCGCTGTGACCACATCTCCCGCCTCGCTGCTGACCGTTTTCGGCGCCACCGGCGATCTCGCCCAGCGCATGCTGCTGCCTTCGCTGTACGGGCTGCAGCGCGACGGACTGCTGCCGTCCGGGCTCAGGCTGCTGGGCAGCGCGCGCAGCGCACTGGACGACGACGGTTTCCGGGCACTGGTGGCCAAATCGATCGAAACCTTCGTGCCGGCGGCGCAGCGCGATGACAGCACGCTGCAGGCGCTGCTGGCGCGGGTGCACTACCAGCCGGCCTCGCTCGACGACGACGCCTCGATGCAGGCGCTGGCCGAACGCGTGCACGCACTGCGCGACGGCGACGTGCTCTACCACCTCAGCACCTCGCCGAAGTTCTACGTGCAGGCCTGCGAAGCCCTGGGCCGTCACGGCCTGTCGGGCCCGGGCACCCGGGTGATGCTGGAGAAACCGATCGGCCACGATCTGGTCGAGGCGATCGCGATCAACGACGGCGTGACCCGGGTGTTCGACGAATCGCAGGTCTACCGGGTCGATCACTATCTCGGCAAGGAAGGCGTGCAGAACCTGCTGGCGCTTCGCTTCGGCAACGCCCTGTTCGAGCCGCTGTGGAACGCGCGCCACATCCAGCAGGTGCAGATCACCGTCGCCGAGACGGTCGGCGTCGAAGGCCGCGGCGATTACTACGACGGTTCGGGCGCGATCCGCGACATGCTGCAGAACCACATGCTGCAGTTGCTGAGCCTGGTGGCGATGGAGCCGCCGTCGCAGTTCGAGCCGACCGCGGTGCGCAACGAGAAGATCAAGGTGCTGCGCTCGCTGCGGCCGATCGGCCGCGCCGAGGTCGCCGCCGAAACCGTGGCCGGACAGTACACCGCGGGCGCGATCGCCGGCAGGGCGGTGCCGGGCTATCTCGAAGAGCTCGGCCGCGCCAGCCGCACCGAAACCTTCGTCGCCCTGCGCGCGCACATCGACAACTGGCGCTGGTCGGGCGTGCCGTTCTATCTGCGCACCGGCAAGCGCATGCCGCAGCGCTGCACCGAGATCTATCTGCAGTTCCACGCGGTGCCGCATTCGATCTTCGCCCACACCGGCGTGGTGACCCAGCCGAACGCGCTGCTGATCAAGCTGCAGCCGGAAGAGCGCATCGAGCTGCAACTGATGCACAAGACCCCGGGGCTCGATCGCAGCGGCCTGCGCCTGGCGCAGGTCTCGCTGGATCTCGATCTGGACGAGCGGTTCGCGCACGAACGCCGTCGGCTGGCCTACGAACGCCTCTACCTCGACGCGATCGAGGGCAACGGCACGCTGTTCGTGCGCCGCGACGAGACCGAGGCCGCCTGGCAGTGGGTCGACGCCATTCTCGACGGATGGACGCATGCCGGCACCACGCCGAAATCCTATGCCGCCGGTACCTGGGGTCCGAATGCGGCGCTGGCGATGACCGAACGCCACGGCCACAGCTGGCGCGAGTGAGGCGACGGCGATGGCCTGGCGCGAACACGACCATCCCGATGCCGCGACGCTGACCGCCGCGGTCGCCGCGCAACTGCGCGAGGCCTGCGTCGAAGGCCTGTCGCGGAACGGTCGCGCGACGCTGGCGCTGGCCGGCGGAAAAACGCCGTTCCCGATCTATCGCGCGCTCGGCGCGACGCCGCTGGAATGGCCGCGCGTCGTCGTCATGCCCGGCGACGATCGTTGCGTGCCCCATGCGCATGCGGCCTGCAACTTCGCCGCGTTGCGCGATGCGTTCGCGGCAGCGCCCGGTCTCGTCGTCGAATCCCTGACCACCCGCGACGGCGATCCCGCCGCGTCGCTGCGTCATGCGCGCGACATGCTCGCGCGGCATCGCGACGATTTCGACGCGGTGGTGCTGGGCATGGGCGAGGACGCCCACACCGCGTCGCTGTTTCCCGGTGCGGCGGCGCTGCCGGAGGCGCTCGCGCCGGACGCGCGCGAGGACGCGTTCGCGCTCGTGCCCGAACCGCTGCCGCCGGAAGCACCGTTCCCGCGCATCACCCTCGGCCTTGCCCGCCTGCTGCGGGCGCGCAGCCTGCACCTGATCGTCACCGGCACGCGCAAGCGCGACGTGCTGCGCGCGGCGCTGGCGACGCACGATCCGCTGCGGATGCCGATCTCCGCGCTGCTGCACGCGCCGGACGCCACGGTGCACATCCACTGGAGTCCCTGATGTCCCTGCATCCCATCGTCGAACGCGTCACCGCACGCATCGCCGAGAAAAGCCATCGCAGTCGCGACGCCTACCTCGCACGCATCGATGCCGCACGCCCGCAGGGGCCGGCGCGGCGCGATCTGGGCTGCGGCAATCTCGCCCACGGTTTCGCCGCTTCGGGCGGCGACAAATCGATGCTGAAGTCCGGCGCGGGCGGCAATCTGGGCATCGTCACCGCCTACAACGACATGCTCTCCGCGCACCAGCCGATGGAGCACTATCCGACGCTGATCCGGATGGCCGCGCGCAACGCCGGCGGCAGCGCGCAGGTCGCCGGCGGCGTGCCGGCGATGTGCGACGGCGTGACCCAGGGCCGCA
>JAYRTK010000048.1:750-15135 GCA_041919595.1 Lysobacteraceae bacterium | reverse complement strand
CGAACAGGCCGGTGACGAAATCCTGCAGCGCCTGCGCGCGGCTCGCCTCGCGCACCGCCTGTCGCGCCTGCCAGGTCACGAGTGCGAGCGCGGTGGTCAGCACCAGCAGGATCAACACGGTCGTCGCCAGCGCCCAACGATGCCGGTGCACGAACTTGTGGGTGCGATAGGCGACGCTCTGCGGCCGCGCCAGTACCGGCTTGCCCTCCAGATAGCGGTGCAGATCCAGCGCCATCGCCTCGACCGAGGGATAGCGGTGCTCCGGCCGCTTCGACAGCGCCTTCAGCGCGATGTTGTCCAGATCGCCCGCGATCTGTTTCGCGCGCCGGCGCAGTGCCGCGGTGCGCGAAGGATCGCTGTCGGCCTCGCGCTGCAGATTCGCCGATGGCCGCTGCGGATCGGCGATCAGGATCGCCTCTTCCCACTCGGCGTCGGTCTGCCGCTTCAGGCGATAGGGTTTGGTTTCGGCCAGCAGCTCGTACAGCACCACGCCCAGCGAATACACGTCGGTCATGGTGGTGACCGGCTCGCCGCGGATCTGCTCGGGCGCGGCGTAGTGCAGGGTGAAGGCGCGCACCTCGGTGCGGGTGTTGTCGCGCCCGGGTTCCGGGCCGTCCAGCAGCTTGGCGATGCCGAAGTCAAGCAGCCGCACTTCGTCCAGCGGCGTCACCAGGATGTTCGAGGGCTTCAGATCGCGGTGCACGATCAGGTTGGCGTGCGCATGGCTGACCGCCTCGCACACCTGCAGGAACAGATTGATCCGCGCCTCGATGCCGAGATCGCGACCGCGGCACCAGTCGGTGATCGCCTCGCCCTCGACGTACTCCAGGGCGAGGTAGGGCTGGTTGTCGGTGCTGATGCCGGCATCCAGCAACCGCGCGATGTGCGGATGGCCGAGGCGGGCGAGGATCTGGCGTTCGCGGGTGAAGCGCTGGCGCAGGTTGGGATCGGCCAGGCCCGGGCGCAGCAGTTTCAGCGCGACCCGACGTTGATACAGACCGTCGGCGCGGCGCGCCAGCCAGACCTGGCCCATGCCGCCCTCGCCGAGCAGCCGATCGAGCTTGTACGGGCCGATCAGGGTGTCGGGCTTGGCCATCGGCGGCGGCGCGACCAGGGGTTCGGCGAGGAAATCCTCGTTGTCGTCCTCCAGCGCCAGCAACGCTTCGAGTTCCGCCGCCAGCCCCGGCTCGTCCTCGCGCAGCGCTTCCAGCCGCGCCCTGCGGGCGTCGGCGTCGAGTTCGAGCAGCGCGTCGAGCAGCGGCGACAGCCGCTGCCAGCGTTCGGCGTCCATCGGTCAGGGGTCTGCGGGATGGCGGCGGGAAATGGTTTCGGAGCTTGCTGTTGTGGTGCGGCGGCTTTTGTAACAGGCGGCTTCTGGAACGGACTGCTTCTGAAACGGGCGGCTTCTGGAACGGACTGCTTCTGAAACGGGCGGCTTCTGGAACGGACTGCTTCTGAAACGGGCGGCTTCTGGAAAGGACGATGTTCGGAACGGGCCTGCCTTCAGGACAGGCTCGGCGACATCGTGACCTGCCGCGCGCGCATCGGCAACCGCTCAGCGCTCGCCGTTCTCGCCCCCCAGCGACGCCAGCAGGAACAACCGCGCCTTCTGCCAGTCGCGGCGGATGCTGCGTTCGGAGCGCTGCAGCAGTTCGGCGATCTCCTGCTCGGACAGCCCCGCGAAATAGCGCAGCTCCACGACCTGCGCGAGCTTGCCGTCGACCGCCGCCAGCTTGGTCAGCGCGGTGTCCAGTGCGAGCATGTCCTCGTCCAGGCGCAAACCGCCTTCGACATCGTCCGGCAGCTCGGTGACCCGGTGCAGATCGCCGCCGCGCTTCTGCGCCAGGCGCTGGCGCGCGTAGTCGACGACCACGCTGCGCATCGCCGAGGCGGCGTAGGCGAAGAAATGCGCGCGATCGTCGAACTGCACGTCGCGGCGGCCGATCAGCTTGAGATAGGCCTCGTGGACCAGCGCGGTCGCGTCCAGCGTCTGCCCGTACTGCCCCGCCAGTTGCCGCCGCGCCATCGCGTGCAGCTCGTGATAGAGCGTGCCCAGCACGCGGTCGAGCGCCGCCCGATCGCCGTCGCGGGCGGCATCGAGCCATTGGGTGATCTCGGCGGCTTCGTTGGGGTGATCGCTCATGAACAGTGGCTCGGGGGCGCCTGAAGTCGAAGAACGACTATACCCCACCCCCGACGACCGCCGGCAACGCCCGCGGACCCGACCGACCGATCGCCTTCCGATACCGGGCTCAGCGCTGGCAGTGCCCGCACCAGACCGTGGCCCGCTGCGCCAGCATCGCCTGCTTCAGCGGCCGCCCGCAGCGCGGGCAGGGTTCGCCGCCGCGACCGTAGGCGGACAACTCCTGCTCGAAATACCCGGGCGCGCCGTCCGGGCTGAGGAAGTCGCGCAGGGTGGTGCCGCCGCGCTGGATCGCGTATGCCAGGATGCGGCGGATCTCGGCCGCGATCACCTCGTAGCGTTCGCGCGAGACCTTGCCGGCCGCGCGCAGCGGCGACACGCCCGCGGCGAACAGCGCCTCGGCGGCATAGATGTTGCCCACGCCGACCACGATCTTCTGGTCCATCAGGAAGGCCTTCACCGGCGCCTTGCGTCCGCGGCTGCGTTCGAACAGCAGTTCGCCACTGAAATCGTCCGACAGTGGTTCCGGCCCGAGATCGCGCAGCAATTCGTGGATCTCGCCCGGCGCCTGCCACAACAGACAACCGAACCGCCGCGGATCGTTGAAGCGCAGCACCCGCGGCTTCGCGCGGCCGTCGCCCGCGATCAGCAGGTCGACATGATCGTGCGCCTGCACCGGCGTGTCCGCCGGCAACACCCGCATGCTGCCCGACATGCCCAGATGCCAGAGCGCCGAACCGGCATCGGTATCCATCAGCAGGTACTTCGCCCGCCGCCGGATCGACGCGATCGTCCGCGATGGCAACAGCGCCTCGATCTCGCGCGGAATCGGCCAGCGCAGATCCGGTCGGCGCAACGTCACGGCGAGGACGCGACGTCCTTCGAGATGCGGCGCGAGTCCGCGACGCGTGGTTTCGACTTCGGGGAGTTCGGGCATGGCGGCGCGGGGAGACGGCGGGGGCGGTCAGCGGGTCGGGAAACAGAATTCGATCACTTCGTCGACCAGATGCTGGCAATTCTGGTCGCCCGCAAGGCCATGCTCCCTGCAGAAGGCCTGTTGCGCCGCCAGCAGCTCGCGGACCTGATCGATCGCGCCTTCCGAGCGGATCACCGGGCAGATCGAGACATCCGGTTCCGCGGTCTGCAGGCAGCCCTTCAGCCAGATCCGCTGCGACACCGCCGAGATCGGCCCGCGTTTCTTGCGATAGCCCTCGACCGCCTCCGTCACGCAACCGCGGCTGTCCAGCGACGCCCCGGCCGTTCGGCCCGCCTCCTCGCGCTGCTGGCCCTGCTCCAGCCAACCCTCGGCGTTGCGCGCCACATACCACGCCCCCACGCCGATGGCCACGACGGCCAGCAGCACCACGCCGCCGATGAAACCCAGAATGATCTTCGTGCTGCGCTGCATGTCGATGCCTGCGTTGGGATGTCGATGCGGAATACGAGTATCGCGCGGGAGGTGTGGTTGCGGCACCGGGTTTCCCCGTCGCGACTACCGCGGCGGACGCGCCCGGACATGCCTCGTGCCTGCGTCACTGCCAGCCGTATCTCACCAAGTGGAAAAAAATCGGGGCCGCGAACACCACCGAGTCCAGGCGGTCGAGGATGCCGCCGTGGCCTTCGATCATGTGGCCCCAGTCCTTCACGCCCCTGTCCCGTTTGATCGCGGACATCACGAGGCCGCCGAAGAAGCCCATCAGGCAGATGACGAGGGCGACGAGCGCGGCTTCGAGCGGGGTGAACGGGGTGATGGGATGCAGAGCGGCGCCGAGGACGGTGGCGCTGACAACACCACCGATCAGGCCTTCCCACGTCTTGGACGGCGACAGCGCGGGCGCGACCTTGTGCCTGCCCAGCAGCTTGCCCCAGATGTACTGCAGCACGTCGCTGCCCTGGACCACGATCACCAGGAAGGCGATCAGCAGCAGATTGCGGCCTTCGAAGCCCGGGATGTTCAGGGTCATCAGCGCCGGCACGTGCGACAGGCAGAACACGCAGATCATCAGCCCCCATTGCACCTTCGAGGCGCGTTCGAGGAAGCGCGTGGTGTCGGCCGAGAGCGCGGCGAAGATCGGCAGCAGCAGGAAGGCGTAGACCGGAATGAAGATCGAATACAGCCCGTACCACTCGATCCAGATCAGCGCGTACTGTGCCGGCAGCGCGATGAAGAAGCTCAGCAGCAGCACCAGATGATCGCCGCGGCGGGTGTAGCACAGGGTGATGTATTCGCGCAGCGCGAAGAACGAGAGCAGCGCGAACAACACGATCACGCCGGCCTTGCCGAACCAGAACGCCGCCGCCAGCACGCCGACCATCCACCACCAGGCGCGGATGCGGCTGTTGAGATTGTCGATGACGCCGTGCGGTTCTTCCGGCGCGAAGCGCAGTTTCAGCAGCCAGCCGACGATCGATGCCACCGTGAGGACGGCGACCGCGCCGACGAAGATCGGCAGCGCATACATCGAGGGAAACGGGTTGTGCATCAGGCGGGCTCCACGGGTGCGGATGGGGTGTCGTCGTCGCTGGGCGTCGTGTCGTCGGGGTCCTCTGGGCGCAGCGACAGCATCGCCGCGCGCGCGCGTTCGAGGAAGGCGGTCTTGTCCTCGCCCTCGATGCGCACCAGCGGCGGGCCGAAGGTGACCGTGCACAGCAGCGGGATCGGGATCAGCTGGCCTTTCGGCATCACCCGAGCGAGATTGTTGATCCAGACCGGCACCAGTTCGGCGCGGGGTGCCTTCGACGCGAGATGGAACAGGCCGCTCTTGAACGGCAGCAGCACCGCATCGGTGGTGTTGCGCGTGCCTTCGGGGAACAGGATCAGCGAATCGCCGCCGTCCAGCGCCTGCACCATCTGCCCGATCGGATCGGGGCTGTCCGCCCTGCGTTCGCGGTCGATCAGCACCGCGCGGAACACCTTGCCGCCGACGAAGCGGCGCAGGGCGCTCCTGTTCCAGTAGTCCGCGCCGGCCACCGGTCGCGTGCGCCGTCGCAGCCACGGCGGCAGCGAGGCCCACAGCAGCACGAAATCGCCGTGGCTGGCGTGGTTCGCGAAATAGATCCGCTGCGCCGCATGCGGGCGAATCCCGCGCCAGTAGGCCTGGGCACCGGTGAGCAGGCGGATGAAGCCGATGATCAGCATCGCGACCAGACGTTCAAGCATGTCTTCTTCTCCGGTCCGATCAGGCCGCGGCCGCTTCGCGCAGGCCGTTGCGCACGCGGCGCACCACCGTCCACGCGATCAGCGCGCACAGCGCCGGGAACAGCCACGCGGCCCAGGCCGGAAGCACGCCGGCGAGACCGAACCACAACGCGATCGCGCCGAGCACGAACGCCCGGTCGCTCTTGCCCATCGGGCCGTCGTAACGGCGGCTGCCACCGACCGTGGGCCCGAGCGCGCCGGCGAACTCGCTCAGACCGGCGAGCACCGCGAAAGTGGCGACCCACACCGGCGCGAACGGCGCGACCGCCGCGAACGGCAGCGCCAGCGCGGCGTCGGCGATCACGTCGGTGAGTTCGTTGAGATAGGCGCCGAGTTTCGATTGCTGGCCGAACTCGCGGGCGAGCATGCCGTCGATCGCGTTGAAGGCCATGCGCAGGAACAGCCACAGCGGCAGCAGCAGGAAGGCGCGCGGCCCGGGCGCGTCGACGAACAGCCAGACGCCCAGGGCGACCGAAAGCGCGCAGGCGGCCACGGTCACCTGGTTGGCGGTGACTCCGAGCGCATGCAGGCGGCGCACGAACGGGCGCAGCAGCGCCTGGAACTTCGGCTTGAGGGCATAGATCGACATGGGCGGCATCATTCCACACCACGGCACGGCTTGTCCGCCGTCACGAAATGCGCGGGCGGTCGTAGCGGTTCGACCAAGGTCGTGACGGATCCCGCGACCATACGGTTTCGCATGTATGGCAATCGCCCATATCCGGCCCCATCATGCCCGGACCTCTTCCGAGCACCCGTGCATGTTCCCGTCCCTGTTCGATTTTCTCTCCGGTGGCCTGTTCCAGGCCGGCTGGAGCACGATGCTGATCTACCTGCTGATCGCCACCCAGCTCACGATCTTTTCGGTCACGCTGTATCTGCATCGCAGCCAGGCCCACCGCGGCGTCGATTTCCATCCGGTGCTGAACCATTTCTTCCGGTTCTGGACCTGGCTGACGACCTCGATGATCACCCGCGAATGGGTGGCCATCCATCGCAAGCACCACGCCAAGTGCGAGACCGAGGAAGATCCGCACAGCCCGATGACCAAGGGCCTCTCGATGGTGTTCTGGCGCGGCGTCGAGCTGTACCGCGAAGCGCGCCGCGACCGCGCGTCGATCGAGCAGTACGGCAAGGGGGCGCCCAACGACTGGATCGAACGTCATCTCTACACGCCGTACGCGACCTGGGGCCCGACCGCGCTGCTGTTCGTCAGCTTCGCCCTGTTCGGCTTCAAGGGCGTGGCGGTGTGGGCCATCCAGATGGCCTGGATTCCGTTCTGGGCCGCCGGCGTGGTCAACGGCCTGGGCCACTGGTGGGGCTACCGCAATTTCGAGACCTCCGACACCGCCACCAATCTCACGCCCTGGGGCGTGTGGATCGGCGGCGAGGAACTGCACAACAATCACCACGCGTTTCCCAGTTCGGCCAAGTTCGCCCTGCGCAAGTGGGAGTTCGACATCGGCTGGGCCGCGATCAAGGTCTTCGAGGCCGTCGGTCTGGCCAAGGTCCTGCGGGTCGCGCCCAGTCTCGACATCCGCCCGAACATTCCGGTGCCGGATACCGACACCCTGAAGGCCCTGCTGGCCCTGCGTTTCCAGGCGATGACCGATTACCAGCGCAACGTGCTCAAGCCGGCGCTGCGCGAGGAAGCGCGGCTGGCCGGCGAGAAACTGCGCGCGCTGCTGCCGCGCAAGCTGCGCAGGGGCCTCGTCGACGACGGCCGCTGGCTCAAGCCCGACGCCCGCGAACAGCTGCACCAGTGGATCGCCCAGCGTCCGCGCATCGGCACCCTGATCGAGTACCGCGCGCGCCTCGCAACGGTGCTGGAAACCCGCAGCCAGAATGCCGCCGACACCCTGCAGCAACTGCAGCAGTGGTGCCGCGAGGCCGAGGCCAGCGGCATCCAGGCGCTGCAGGAGTTCTCGCTGCGGATGAAGGGCTATTCGCTGCAGCCCGTGCGGGCCTGACGCGCGATCTCCCGAAAGCGCGACGGAGTGCGCTTGCCGCCTGCGGCGGGCGGATGCTAGGTTCGGGCACCGTGACGCGATGTCGTCGCGGTGCCGACGTTCCCGCACCACGGATCGGTGTCCATGCCGCCACGGAAAGGCCTCTTCCTCCATGTCGCCCTGATCGCCGCCTGCACGCTCGTCGTGCTGCTGGCGGTGCAGAAGCGCAGCCTCCAGGACGATTACGACAAGCTCGCGCTCGCCGGTTTGCAGCCGCAGGTCGGCACCTGGGTTCCGGCCACCGAAGGCCATACCGCCGCCGGCCAGACGGTGATGCTGGGCCGGGCCGCGCATCGGTTGCAGGTGCTCTATTTCTTCGATCCCGACTGTGCCGTGTGCAAAACCACGGCGCCGACGGTGCGCGAACTCGCCGCCGCGCTGGCGCGCGGCGAAGCGCCCGGCACCGATCTCTACGGCGTCACCGCCAGCGTCGACGCCACGCAGCCAACGTATGCGCGCGCGCAGGGCTTCGATTTCCCGATCGTGTATTCCACCGCCAAGATCCGTTCGCTGTTCAGCGTGAGCATCGTGCCGCTGACGGTGGTGGTGGATGGCGACAGCCGCGTCGTGTATGCGCACGCGGGCCAGATCGACCGCACGGAAGCGGCCACCCTCCTCTCCGCCGTGCGCCTCCAGGGAGGGAAGGCGGCGGAAAAACGCCCATGAAGGAGTTCCACATGAAAGTCGTGAAGCACTGGAAGAACGCACTCCTCGCCCTCGCCGTGGTCGGCGCCCTGAGCTTCGGCGCCGTGCAGGCCGCCGGCGGCACCAACCCCGACACCGGCTGCCCGAACAAGATCGGCTGCAAATACGGCGGCGGTCGCGTCGGCTGCTGCCAGCTGCCCTGATCCGCGGCACGCTATCCGCCTCGTCCGGGCGCCGCCTCACGGCGGCGTCCGGACAGGGCATCCGCGGGCTTGCATCGCCGGGCGCGAATCTGCACCCTGCGCGCATGTTGGCCCACCCGATCCTCCTGCCGGTGTTCGCGCTCGCGGTTTCGATCTGCGCGATGTCGCCCGGCCCTGTCACCGCCCAGAGCCTGCGCGTCACCGCGCCCCCGGCGGAGACGCCCACCGCGCAGCCTGCACCCGCGGTGGCGCCGACGCTCGCGCCACCGACGCCCCAGCGCAGCAGCGACTACCTCGACCGCATGGACACCGACGGCGATGGCCGGGTGTCGCCGACCGAATACCAGGACTGGCTGAGCTATGCCTTCGACGGCATGGACCGCGATCACGACGGCGTGCTGAGCCCGGCCGAACAGCCCGGCGGTCGCGGTACGCCGATCACCCGCGACGCGCATCGCGCGCGTCTGGCCGAACGCTTCCGCCGTCAGGACGTGGATCGCAGCGGTTTTCTGGACGCGAAGGAACTGGCGGCGCCGCCGCAGGGGCGTTGAGCGCTGCGTCCCGAGGTCTCGCTGTGCAGGATCAAGAGGCCGGACTCGATGGCATCGCGTTGTCATCCCGAGCCATCGACGATGGGATCTGCTTTCGACGCGCCTGGCCGCACCTCACGAACGCTCCCGCGAACTCACGGCACGTTCGTGGCGTGCTCGACAGGGATCGATCATGCCCTCCGGGGAAAGCCCGGAATCTTTTCCGCGCTGGCGCGCGGACCGCTTTCTTTTCGAAAAGAAAGTGGCCCAGGAAAACACTCGAATCCGATTCAAACCTGCCATCCGAACCGTGGCCGGGATTTTTCGACAAGGCATCCGTGCCTTGTCGAAAAACGACGGACCTCCTGTCCGTCGCCTTCCTGGTCTCCGATGGCTGGACGGGAGTCAGTCCGGCAATGTCGTCGGAACGAATCGGAGCGGTATCGACGCGCCGGAAGCGAGGCGAAAAATTCTTGTCCTTCGATGAAAAGCGTGAGGAGCCTTCAGGCCTCGGCGCCCACGCCTACATCGCGACGCCGGACGACGCGCCGCCGTTGGCGTCCGCGGTTTTCGCGGCATCGCCGCCGAGCATGTCCTTCCACGCGAAGTACATGGTGCCGGCGAGCAGAGTGATGAACACACCGTAGAGCAGCGCATTGCCGGCGATCACCGCGCTCGGTCCGAAGATCAGCTGGGCCGCGCCCAGCACGATGCCGAAGCCGATGCTGATCGCCATCAGCAGCACGAAGCCGAGGACGAGATAGACGATCACGGCCGGAAGATTGCGCAGGCCCGCGGCAGCGCTGCGCCTGAAGGCCTCGCCGAACCGGCGGTCGTCGAGCAGCATGTCCGGCAGCAGGGTGATGGTGAAGGCGAACAGGATCACCGAGATCGCCATGATGATCAGGCCGCCGAGCGCCACGCGCGCGATCGGGCCGGTGGCGAGATCCTGCGGGTTGATCTGCGCGCCGGCCTGGGCCTTGGCCTGCAGCGCCTGCATCGTTTCCATCGCCTTGACCAGATTTTCCTGGCCGATCAGCACGGCCGCCAGCACCATCATCAACAGCGCCAGCAGTGCCTGCGGCACCAGCGCGCGCAGCATGCGGTTGCCGTTGCCGCCGCCCAGCGCCGCGAGCAGCGCGCCGGGCGCCGCGCTGCGACCGGCGTCGATTTCCTGCGCGGCGAAGATCATCACCGCCACCAGCAGCGCGCCGACGATCATGAACATCAACTGCAGCGGCACCGCGATCTGCGGCACGGTCGCGGCGACCACCGCGATCGCCAGCCACAGTCCGGCGTAGATCAGGCCCAGCAGACCGAAGCCGAACGGCGATTTCCGGTACAGCCGGAACGCCTGCAGCAGCCAGTCCGCGCCGGCGGAAGCCGGCATCTTGCGAATCTCCATCATCATCCTCGTGTCGTCGGTGCGTCCGGTATCGGTCGGGAGACCGTCAGTGGCCGCGCAGGGTGGCGGCATGGCGCACGAAGCGCCGCAGCACGCCGCGCGCGAGCGGCGTCGGCTTCACGTCCTTCGCCATGCGCCGGTGACAGCGGCCCTCGTGATGCAGCGCATCGCGGCGCGCGTGCACGTAGCCGCGCATGTGCGCGGCGCTGAATTCGGGATGGAACTGCAGGCCCCAGGCGTGATCGCGCCAGCGGAAGGCCTGGCAGTCGTCCTGGTCCGAGCGCGCCAGCACCGTGGCCCCGGCCGGCGGCCGCAGCACGCTCTGCAGATGGCTGACCTGCACCTCGAAGCGGCCGGGCAGCGGCGCGAACAGCGGGTCGTCGCCCGCATGCGGATGCAGATCCACCGCGACCGTGCCCATTTCGCGCCCCTGCGGGTTGTAGTCGACCTCGCCGCCCAGCGTATGCGCCAGCAACTGGTGCCCGTAACAGATGCCCAGCACCGGCAGCCCGGCATCGAGGCGGTCGCGCAGCCAGTCGGCGGTGCGCTCGCTCCAGTCGTGGCGGTCGGTGACCATCGAACTGGAGCCGGTCACGATCACGCCGGTGTAGTCGTCCGCGAACCGCGCCGGGTCCGGCAGCGCCTCGCCGCCCTGCACGTTCACCGCGGTCGCCTCGTCGGCGGCCAGCCCGGCGGCGACCCGGATCCAGTGCGGAAACCGGCCGTGGCGGCGGAGGCTGTCGATCGGTTGCCCGGTCTCGACGATCAGGAAACGCTGCGGAGGACGGGAGTCGCGGCGGGAAGGCACGGTGGCGGACGGGTCGGCGGGGACTGCCGCTTATACTACCCAGTCCCCACACCGCCGTGCCGTCTCATGCAGGGACCGACCTTTCAAGACCTCATCCAGCGTCTGAACGCCTATTGGGCGGCCCAGGGCTGCGTCCTGATCCAACCGCTCGACCTGGAGGTCGGCGCCGGCACCTTCCACCCGGCCACCTTCCTGCGCGCGCTGGGTCCGGAGCCGTGGAACGCGGCCTACGTCCAGCCCAGCCGCCGCCCCACCGACGGCCGCTACGGCGAGAACCCCAACCGCCTGCAGCACTACTACCAGTACCAGGTGGCGATGAAGCCCAACCCGGACAACATCGTCGAGCTGTACTTCGATTCGCTGAAGGCGCTGGGCGTCGATCCGCTGGTGCACGACCTGCGGCTGGTCGAGGACAACTGGGAATCGCCGACCCTCGGCGCCTGGGGCCTTGGCTGGGAAGTCTGGCTCAACGGCATGGAAGTGACCCAGTTCACCTACTTCCAGCAGGCCGGCGGCCTCGAATGCAAGCCGGTGCTGGGCGAGATCACCTACGGTCTCGAACGCCTGTGCATGTATCTGCAGAACTGCGACAACGTCTACGACCTGATCTGGACCATCGGTCCGCAGGGTCCGGTCACCTACGGCGACGTGTTCAAGCAGAACGAAGTCGAACAGAGCGCGTACAACTTCGAGCATGCGAACGTCGAGGAACTGTTCCACCGCTTCGACGCCTGCGAGGCCGAAGCGCTGAAGCTGGTCGAACTCGGCCTGCCGCTGCCGGCCTACGACCAGGTCTGCAAGGCATCGCACTCGTTCAACCTGCTCGACGCGCGCCGCGCGATCTCGGTCACCGAGCGCCAGCGCTACATCCTGCGCGTGCGCAACCTCTCGCGCGCGGTCGCGGAGGCCTATCACGCGCAGCGCGAAAAACTCGGATTCCCGGTGCTGAAGGATCCCGCGCAACGGCAGGCGCTCGGCCTGTACGCGCTGTCGACGCAGGAGGCCGCACGATGAGCCCGGCCATGCAACCGCTGCTGATCGAACTGGGCACCGAGGAACTGCCGGTCAAGGCCCTGCCGGGCCTGGCGCAGGCCTTGTTCGACGGCGTCATCGACGGCCTCGCGAAGCGCGGCATCGCCTTCGATCGCGATGGCGCGAAGCCGCTGTACACCCCCCGCCGGCTCGCGGTGCTGCTGCCCGGCGTCGCCGTGGAGCAACCCGAGCAGCGCAACGAAGTGCTCGGCCCCTATCTCAACATCGCGCTCGACGCCGAAGGCAGACCGACGAAGGCGCTGGACGGCTTCGCGGCCAAGGCCGGCGTCGACTGGACCGCGCTGGAGAAGACCCGCGACGCCAAGGGCGAGCGTTTCGTCCTGCGCAGCGTGAAGCCCGGCGCGAAGACCGCCGAACTGCTGCCGGAGATCCTGCGCGAGGCGTTGGCCGGCATGCCGATTCCCAAGCCGATGCGCTGGGGCGCGCGCGACGCCGGTTTCGCCCGCCCGGTGCACTGGCTGGTGCTGCTGCTCGGCGACGCGGTGGTCGAGGGCGAGGTCTTCGCCATCCGCGCCGACCGCATGAGCCGCGGCCACCGGTTCCACCACGAAAAGCCGGTGTGGATCGCCACGCCGGGCGATTACGTCGACGCCCTGCGCGCGGCGAAGGTGCTGGTCGATCCCGACGAACGCCGCGCCCGCGTCGTCGCCGAGGTGAACGATGCCGCGGCCCGGGCCGGCGGCGCGCCGCGGATCACCGACGACAACCTCGAACAGGTGCAATGCCTGGTCGAATGGCCGAAGGCCGTGCTCTGCGCGTTCGAGCGCGCGTTCCTCGCGGTGCCGCAGGAAGCACTGATCGCGACGATGGAGGCGAACCAGAAGTTCTTCCCGGTGCTGGACGCCGCCGGCAAGCTCACCGAGCATTTCATCGGCATCGCCAACATCGAATCGAAGGACGAAAGCGAAGTCCGCAAGGGCTACGAACGCGTGATCCGCCCGCGCTTCGCCGACGCCAAGTTCTTCTTCGACGAGGATCTGAAGCAGGGCCTCGCGTCGATGAACGAAGGCCTGAAGACGGTGACGTATCAGGCGAAGCTCGGCACCGTCGCCGACAAGGTCGCGCGCGTCGCCGCGCTGGCGGAACGCATCGCCGCCGAAGTCGGCGTCGACCCGAAACTCGCGCGCCGTGCCGCGGAGTTGGCGAAAGCCGATCTGCAGTCGCGGATGGTCAACGAGTTTCCGGAACTGCAGGGCATCGCGGGGCGGTATTACGCGGCGGCTGCGGGTGAAGCGCCGGAAGTCGCCGCCGCCATCGATGAAGCGTACATGCCGCGATTCGCCGGCGATGCCATCGCGCCGAGCAAGCTCGGGCAGGTGCTGGCGATCGCGGAGCGGTTGGATACGTTGGCGGGTGGGTTCGCCGCGGGTCTGAAGCCGACGGGCAACAAGGATCCGTTCTCGCTACGTCGCAATGCGTTGGGGTTGGCGCGAACGGTGATTGAGAGTTTGGCCGATGTTGAAAGTGCGCATCTCATACGCGCGACATTGAATACTGTTACAAATGATTTGAATTTTTATGTGACACAAAAGATTCTCCGGGAAAAGCTAGACAGGGCGTTGGATCGCAATGAGCCTTCTGAAGTTCTGAATGCAATTCAGTTCAATCTAGATAAGCTCCCACGTCAAAGAGCAGCTGGTGAATTGACAGAATTTTCAGGCGAGTTGGCCGAAGAGATATATCAATTTGTGCTGGACCGTCTTCGCGCCTACTACGCCGATCAGGGCGTCACCCCGCAGCAATTCGAGGCCGTGGCGGCGCTGATGCGCCCAGTCGCGACTTCCGTCGCTCCTACGGGGGCGGGCGGTGATGTCGCGGCGACGGTCGGCAGTGCTTCTGTAGGAGCGACGGGAGTCGCGACGAACGCAGCGACGACCTCCGGCTCCCTCCTCGACTTCGACCGCCGCCTCAAGGCCATCGGTGAATTCGCGAAGCTGCCGGAAGCCGAAGCCCTGGCCGCGGCCAACAAGCGCATCCGCAACATCCTGCGGAAGGCCGACATCCCGATCCCGGCGACGGTCGACACCGCGCTGTTCGTCGAGGACGCCGAGCGTGCGTTGCATACGGTCGTCGAACAGGCCATCGCCGACACCGATCCGCTGCTCGCGAGCCGCGACTACGTCGCCGTGCTCGGCCGCCTCGCGCGTCTGCGTCCGGAGGTCGACACCTTCTTCGACAAGGTGATGGTCAACGCCGACGATGCGGCCGTGCGCGGCAATCGCCTCGCCCTGCTGCAGCGCCTCGCCGACCGTCTCGGCAGCGTCGCCGCGATCGAGCATCTGTCGGTCTGAGCGCACCGCCGGCGCCGGCGTGCCGACCGGGTCCCCGTCCCCTGCGGGCGGGGACCCGCCGCCGCTCTTCGCCGGAAGGCCGTCCGGGGTGATCCGCTG
>JAYRTK010000048.1:0-740 GCA_041919595.1 Lysobacteraceae bacterium | reverse complement strand
CGCCCCCCCCCCCCCCCCCCCGGGCGCCCCCCCCCCCCCCCGCGCCCCGCCGCCCCCCCCGGCCCCCCCCCCCGGGGGGGGGGCCCCCCGCCGCCGCTCTTCGCCGGAAGGCCGTCCGGGGTGATCCGCTGTCGCCGTTTTCGACGGTGCAACGGTGGTCATCCCCCGACACAGGAGCCTCGCCCCATGACCCGTCTCGCCCTGTCCTGCCTGCTGAGCCTCGCGCTGACGGCCATCGCGGCCGATGCCCGCGCCGACGAATCCAGACCCTGGGCCCAGATCGATACCGCGCCGATCCGGTTGTCCGATCCCGACCTGTACCAGCTCACGGTGCAGGCCATCGACGGCCGGTGGACACTGACGCCGGAGCCGATGTATCCGCTCGCACCCGGGTCCCATCGGTTCGTGATGGCCACGACCAAGCGCGGCAATCGCGAACGACCCAGCTACGCCGAGTTCGCCCTCGAAATGCAGCCGTGCATGAACTACGTGGTGGTGGCCGAGCATGAGCGCGGCACGCACAACCGGACATGGCAGCCGCGGGTGGTGGCGGCGCGACCGATCGCGCGCTGCCTCAAGAAGTTCGGATTGACCGCACCGGCCGCGGACGCGCCCCTGCCGCAACCGACGCCCTGACGGCGGCGGCAACGCCCTCCGGGACGCGCCATCCGGAACGTCCCGCGGATCCACCCGCGGGATGGGCGCCGTGACCGGTGTCGCCGTCCGGCGCCGTCCGGCTT
>JAYRTK010000047.1:0-15327 GCA_041919595.1 Lysobacteraceae bacterium | reverse complement strand
CATCCCGGAGGTCCGCGTGCAGAGCCGCTCCGGCCCCGGCCCCGGGGCCGGGCCGACGACCCCGCGAATTCACCGGGATTTTCCGCAGCAACGGCCTTGGAGCCTCAACGTCCGCCGCCACCGGCCGGCAGCGGACCCGCCGCGTCAAGGCCGCCGACACCCGGTCGAAAGTGACGCACTGCGGCATGTTTTCGCGCCTCCCGCTGCCGCCGATTGTTGGCACGCTTCCTGCTTGACTCACTCTCGAAACACCCGTGCAGCGTGCCCCCCCGCCCTCCGGGGCGGGGTTTTCGCAAATCACCTCTCGCCGAGGAGTTCCCGATGCAGAACGAGCCCCCCACCCTCAATGTGAGCGACGAGGTCGTCGTCGCACGCGTGTTCGACCTGTCGCGCCTGGGCGACACCGAAACACGCGAGTTCCAACTGCTGGACTACGTCATCCAGAAACGTTTGTCACAGACCTACGGCGGCGATTTCACGCGCGCCGCCTACGCCGCATAGGCGGCGCCGGTGTTCAGCCCCCGCCGACGCCGGGGCTGAGCAGGCTCCGGAGGAAATGCCCGGCCAGCGCCGGGTGCTGCAGCAGCGTGAACATCACCCCGTAGAGCGCGCCCCACAGATGGGCGCTGTGGTTGACGCGATCGCCTCCGCGTCGATCCATCCAGATGCTGTACCACACGTACAGCCCGGCGAAGAGAAAGGCCGGAATCCGAATCGGGATCAGGAACAGATAGATCCCCGACCACGGGTCGAGCAGGATCGACGCGAACAAGACCGCCGACACCGCACCGGAAGCGCCAAGACTGCGGTAGCCACCGTCGTGACGATGACGCAGATAGGTGGGCAGGATCGCCACCACCACCGCGGACAGATAGAACAGCAGGTAGCCGATCGGCCCGATGCGCATGCCGAAATAGGCTTCCATGACGCCGCCGAACGAATACAGCGTGATCATGTTGAACGCCAGATGCATCACGTCAGCGTGGATGAAACCGTGGGTCAGCAGGCGATCGAACTCCCGCCGGCGATCGATCGCCGGCGGCCACAGAATCAGCCGTTCGAGCAGTCGCGGGCGCTCCCAGGCCTGCCAGGACACGATCGCGGTCACCGCGATCAACGCGAGGGTGATCGGCGCGCTCACGGCGCCTTCCGCAAACGGGCGCGGTCAGCCGGCACGATAGTAGTCCTGCATCGGATAGCGCCTGGCGTACAGCGCGAACACGATCGCCGCCACGAACGCGAACCCGGCGAAGAAGAACATCAGGAACGCGTTCTCGCTCAACCCCGACGACGCGATCCACGCGGCCATCGCTTCGTTCTTCACCCCAGCATTAGTGAGCAGCACCCAGACGTTGCCGAAGGTCACCGACAACATCCAGAAACTCATGATCACGCCCTTCATCGACGGCGGCGACTGGCTGTAGGCGAATTCCAGACCGGTCGCGGAGACCAGCACTTCGCCGAAAGTCAGCAGCGCATACGGCGCGATCTGCCAGGCCAGCGACACCGGATCGCCGCCATCGATCCACAGCTGGATCATGCCGGCGATGACCCAGGCCAATCCGGAGAAGGCGATGCCCCACCCCATGCGGCGCAGGGCGGTGACCTTGAATCCCAGCGCCGTCAGCAGCGGGTACAGCACCAGATTGTTGAACGGGATCAGCAGCATCACCAGCAGCGGATTCAGCGCCTGCATCTGCGCCGCTTCCTTCACCAGCCAGCTCGGCCACCAGGCGAGGTCGTGGGGCACGATCATGGCCTTGCCCTGCAGCACCCAGGTCGACGCCTTCTGGTCGAACAGCGACCAGAACGGGCTGACGATCGCGAACACGATCAGGATCCGCAGCACCGCGCGCACACCGTCGACCGCGGCATCGGGATGCAGCCCGCGGGCGCGTTCCAGTTGCAGGGCCGTGCCGATACCGCCGAACAGCAGCACCGCGCCGAGCGCGAGACAGAACGAGATCACGAAGCCGAACTTCTCCGGCCACCACGCCGGCGACAGCGCCCATCCGATCAGAAGGCCCGCAGCGAGCACCACGCCGGCGATGGCGATCATCGTCCCGACGCCCTTGTCGCCGTCGCGACCGCCGCGCAGCGCGCTCATGGTCACGCGCATGAACGAATCCGGGTTGTGCGCTGCGGGCGGCACGTTGACGTACTTGCGCCGCCCCATCCAGAAGATGATCGTGGCGATGAACATCAGGACACCCGGGATGCCGAACGCGATGGCCGGACCATAGGCGCTGAGAATGCGCGGCATCAGCAGCGAGGCGAAGAACGAGCCGAAGTTGATCGTCCAGTAGAACGCGTCGTAGACGATCTTCGCCAGATGCTTGTTCGACTGGTTGAACTGGTCGCCGACGAACGAGGAGACCAGTGGCTTGATGCCGCCGGAGCCGAGCGCGATCAGGAACAGGCCGGTATAGAAACCGGTGCGATCGCCTTCGAACACCGCGAGGCAGGCGTGGCCGACGCAGTACAGCAGCGACAGCCAGAAGATGGTGTGGTACTTGCCGAAGAAGCGGTCGGACAACCAACCACCGAGCAGCGGGAAGAAGTAGACGCCGATGACGAAGCTGTGGAAGACCTCCTTGGCCATGCCCTCGCGTTCGGAATCGGGCAGATAGGACAGCAGCACGCTGCCGACCAGGAACGGCACCAGGATGTTGCGCATCCCGTAGAAGCTGAAGCGCTCGCAGGCCTCGTTGCCGATGATGTAGGGGATCTGGTGCGGCAGGCGGGCCGGGTTGTCGGGCCGGTTCATTTCGGCGGTTGCGCTCATGAAGGAGTCTCTTCGGAAAGGAATCTGCGGTCGTGCCGGGTCAGCGCCGAGTGTAGAGCGGAACCGGGCGCCGTCGCAGGCCGCACGGGCGCGCGGATTCGCGCCCGTGCGGTCATGCGTAGCGGGTCATGGCATTGGATCAGGCCGATGAGCGCAGGCCCATGGGAGCAGGCCCATCGCATCAGGCCCACTCGGTCAGGCCTTCGCGTGCGTAGAGTTGCGCGAACGACGGCCGCGCCTTCAGCCGTGCGGCGAGCGCAGCCAGATGCGGCCATTCGGTCGCGGGCCTGGGCATGTTCCGCGACCAGCGCATCAGCATCACGAGGTAGAAGTCGGCGGCGCTCGAACGCTCGCCGAGCAGGTGCGGGCCATGTTCGGCGAGATGACGATCGATGCGGTCCCATTGCGCTTCGATCCGCGGCTGCACGTGCGCGAGGACCGCCTCGGCCTGTGATTCGCCCGCCGGTTCGTGCGGATACCACCACTGCCGGAACAGCGGCTGGACCATGTTGGCGAGGTTGAACATCCACTGCATGTAGTCGATCCGCAGCGGATCACCGGGCGCGGGCGCGAGCCGGTGCGCGGGATCGGCATCGGCCAGATGCATCAGCAGGGCGGCGGCCTCGTAATGCGGCTTGCCGTCGATCACCAGGGTCGGCACGACGCCGTTCGGATTCAACGCCAGATATTCCGGCCGCTTCTGCGCGCCGGCCTTGGTGTCCACCAACGCCAGCGTGTGCGGCACATCGAGTTCGAGCAGCAGCCAATGCACGACCAGACTGGCCGCGCCGGGCGCGAAATACAGGGTGTACGGGGAACGGGACGAGGCGGTCATGCGGGCTCCGGCGGCGATCGTCGCTGAGGTCACGAGCCGCCAAGTGTGGCATAGCCGATGCGGGCATCGCCCATGACCATCGCCATGTCCACCGGTGCGCCGGCACGGGCACAATGACCGATCGCCCTCCATTCCCGTCCCGCCATGCGCACTCCCCTGCTTTCGGCTTCGTTGCTGCTCGCCTTCGCCACCCCGGCCCTGACCGCGCCCGTCCTCGCCGCGCCGGCCGGGCCGACCACCGAAGCCGAACGCAGCGGTTACGCCCGCACCGGTCGCTACGACGAAGTCATCGCCCTCTGCGACGCCTACGCGAAGCGCGATCCGCAGCGGGTGGACTGCATCACGTTCGGCACCACGCCGGAAGGCCGGCCGATGAAGGCCCTGGTCGTCGGCCCGGCGGACGCACGGACGCCCGCACAGGCGCGCGCGGCGGGCTTGCCGGTGGTACTGATCCAGGGCGGCATCCATGCCGGCGAGATCGACGGCAAGGACGCCGGTTTCCTTGCGCTGCGCGAGATGCTCGACGGCCGCGCCGCGCGCGGTGCGCTGGAACGGACGGTGCTGATCTTCGTGCCGGTGTTCAACATCGACGGCCATGAACGCTTCGGCGCCTGGAACCGCCCCAACCAGAACGGGCCGGAAGCGATGGGCTGGCGCGTCACCGCGCAGAATCTCAATCTCAACCGCGATTACGCCAAAGCCGACGCGCCGGAAATGCAGGCGATGCTGGCCCTGATCGACACGTGGGATCCGCTGGCCACGATCGATCTGCACGTCACCGACGGCGCCAAGTTCGAGCACGACGTGTCGATCCAGGTCGAACCCCTGCATGCCGGCGACGACGCCTTGCGCGGCGCGGGACTCGCGCTGCGCGACGGCACGCTCGCACGCCTGCGCGCACAGGGCTCGCTGCCGGTCCCGTTCTACCCGTCCTTCGTCGAACATGACAATCCGGCGTCCGGCTTCGTCGACGGCGTCGCCGCGCCGCGCTTTTCCACCGGCTATTTCCATCTGCGCAATCGTCTCGGCATGCTGGTGGAGACGCATTCGTGGAAGGACTACCCCACCCGCGTGAAGATCACCCGCAACACCGTGATCGCGGTGATGGAACTGATCGCGAAGCAGGGCCGGGAATGGCTCGCACAGGCCCGGGATGCCGATCGCCGTGCGGAAACCCTCGCCGGGCAACCGGTGACCCTGACCTGGGCCGCCTCCGACAAGGTGCGCACGATCGATTTCCGCGGTTACGCCTACACGCGCACGCCGTCGGAGGTATCCGGCGCGCTGATGACCCGCTACGACGACACCCGGCCGCAGACCTGGAAACTGCCGCTGCGCGACGAGATCGTGCCGGCGCTGCGCGTCGTCGCGCCGAAGGGCGGTTATCTCGTGCCCGCCGCGCACGCGGAAACGGTCGGTGCGAAGCTGCGCCAGCACGGCATCGCGTTCTCGCGGATCGCACGCGCGCTGCCGGCGACGCCGGTCGAAGTCTTCCGCGACGAAACCCCGACCTTCGCCGCCGCTTCGTCGGAAGGCCACCAGCGTCTGACCGTCGATGGCGCGTGGACCCGGGAAACGCAGGATATCGGCGTCGGCGCCCTGTTCGTGCCGATCGCGCAGCCGAAATCGCGACTGGCCATGATCCTGCTCGAACCGCTCTCGCCCGACTCCCTGCTCGCCTGGGGCTGGTTCAACGGCCACTTCGAGCAGAAGGAGTACATGGAGGATTACGTCGCCGAAGCGGTCGCGCGCGAGATGCTGGCGCGCGATCCCGCGCTGCGGGCGGCGTTCGAGAAGAAGATCAGGGAAGACGCGAAGTTCGCCGCCGATCCCGCCGCCCGGCTCGAATTCTTCTATCGCCGCCACACCGCCTGGGACACGCGTTACGGCCTCTATCCCGTGCTGCGCACCGACGACCGCGATTTCTGAACCACTCGTCGCCGCGACCGGAGGCTCACGCGAACGGTCGCGGCAGTCCCAGCATCGGCGCGAGGAACCAATAGCCGCCGAACAGCACCGCCCCCCACCAGAACAGCTTGAAGACGAACTTGACCACCTTGATCGCGAAATACGCGGCGACGATGGCCAGTACCAGTCCGATCCAGCTCATGTTCGCCAGGCCCAGCTCAACCATCGCAACGCTCTCCTCCGGCGCCGGATCGCGCCTGCGCCGATTCTGCACGCTCGACGGACGGAATGGGAGCCAGCGACGGCGTCAGCGCGACGCGCGCGTCGAACACGAAGCAGGCGCCGTCGTATCCCGCGCCGCCGATCGTCTCGAAGTAGCCGAGGATGCCGCCCTCCAGTTGCAGCACATTGTCCATGCCCTGCGCCCGCATCCACAGCGCGGCCTTCTCGCAGCGGATCCCGCCGGTGCAGAAGCTGACGACGGTGGCATCGGCGAGCGCCTCACGCCGGGCGAGCACCGCCTCCGGCAATTCGGTGAAGTTGTCGATCGGCAGGAGGGTCGCGCCGGCGAAGGTGCCGTAGGCCACCTCTTCGCGATTGCGGGTATCCAGCAGCACCAGACGGCGGCCGCGATCGTCGTGTCCCTGCTCGATCCAGCGCGCGAGATCCCGCGGCGACACCGACGGCGCCCGCGCCGTACGCGGCACCGAATCGGGCATGCGGAAACTGATGATCTCGGGCTTGACCTTCACCTTCAGACGCTCGAACGGCAGCGTCGGCGAATCGCTCGACTTCACCTCGATGGCGGCGAAACGGGCATCCTCGCGCAGCGCGGCGACGAAGACATCGATGGCCGCCGGAGCGCCGGCGAGGAACAGATTCAATCCTTCGGGGGCCACCAGCACGGTACCGCGCAGTTCGCCCGCTTCGGCGCGACTGCGCAAGGTGGCGGCGAGCGCGTCCGGGTCGGTGATGTCGACGAAACGATAGGCGGCGATATTGCGGATCATCCGCGCATTCTATCAATCCGCTGCAGCGTCACGCGGCACGCGGGCACCGCCATGCGGTCGTCCGTCAGGCCGCGATCGCCGCTTCGAGGTTCTGGCGCGCCTGCGCCTCCAGGCGGTCGCGGAAGAAGTCGCTGAGATAGATGCGTTCGGCGTCGAGCAGCATCCGGAAAAAGGCGCGGCGTTTGCGCCGGTACAACCAGCGCGGGACCGAACGGTATTCTTCGGCGATCGCGCGGTCGTAAGCCGCGAACGCATCCGGCGACGCGCCGAGAATCGCCATGTCGCAATCGAGGAAGCGCCTCGTATCGTCGCCGTCCGCATCGTCGGCGAAATCGTCGCGACGCCAATCGCCATGGCGGGCGGTGGCGAGCACGAGTGCCGAGAGACGTTCGCGATCGAGCGCGACCGGAGGCGGCCAACGTACAAAATG
Organism: Lysobacteraceae bacterium; assembly: GCA_041919595.1. Taxonomy (GTDB): domain Bacteria; phylum Pseudomonadota; class Gammaproteobacteria; order Xanthomonadales; family Xanthomonadaceae; genus Lysobacter_I. The sequence continues at coordinate 8,359 of JAYRTK010000047.1, read as the reverse complement.
GGCTTCGGCCAGCCGCGCCGAGCGCGCTTCGTTGTCGCGGCGTCCAGGCACGTAGACCGCGTCGTGATACAGCACCGCACACCAGACGTCGGCCGGCCGCCGCCAGCCCGGCCCGTCGGCCACGAGACGATATTGCGCCAGCACGTCGCGCACATGCCCGAAATGGTGATAGGCGCGTGGCGGCGAAGCGTAGGCCTCGCGCAGCGCCTGCCACTGGGCTTCGGGAAGCGAGAACGGCCCGGCGCAGGCCGGGCCGTTCAGGTCGGAATCGCGGGTGTCCGCGTCGATCGCATCGGGAGGTTCGACCGCGCTCATCCCCGATGCGCCCCGCCCCCGGAAGGCGGTCAGCCGTTGACGATCGTCAGATTCGGCGAACGCTTCGGCGTCTTCTGCTCGGCGGCTGCCTCGGCGGTATAGGCGCAGACGCGGTTGCGGCCTTCGTTCTTGGCCCGGTACAGCATCTGGTCGGCGTGCGACAGCAGGCGCGACAGATCGTAGCCGGACTGCGCGGTCGAGCTGACGCCGAAACTGGCGGTGACGACGAAGTTGTAGCCGCTTTCGCGGGTGTCGATCTGCGCCAACTGGGAACGGCAGTCCTCGGCCAGACGCGCGGCGGTCGCCAGATCCATGCCACGCAGCAGTACCGCGAACTCTTCGCCACCGATACGGCCGAGGTAGTCGATCTTGCGGCAGTGCGCGGCGCAGGTCTTGCCGACCTGTTTCAGCACCCAGTCGCCGGCGCCGTGGCCGTAGGTGTCGTTGATCGCTTTGAAGTGGTCGAGATCGAACATGACCAGCGCGGCGCTCTCGCCCGCACGCGCGGCCTCGACCAGCGTGCGCTCGGACTTCTGGGTGAAGAAGTGACGGTTGCCCAGGCCGGTGAGCGTATCGGTCTGCGCCAACCGCTGGAGCTGCCCCTGATGACGCTTGACCTGGATCGCCCAGAACACGATGGCGGCCAGCACCAGCATCAGGAACACCATCGCCAGCCGTGCCTTCTGCGCGCTCTCGCGCTCCAGCTTCTGCTGCAGCAGCAGCACCTGGTTCCTGCGCTCCGCCTCGGCGAGCCGCTGGGTCTGCAACTGGGTCTCGTGACGCACGATCTCATAGGCCAACTCGCGTGCCCGGACATCGCTCTGATGCGCCATCTCGGCTTCGGCGTAGCGCCTGTACAGATCGAGCGCGACCGAGGGCTTCTCGCGGCTGGCGGCGATCTGGTACAGCGTGTTGTAGGCGCTGACGAGCGTCGACGAGGACTTGATCTCCTCGCCGAGCGCCACGGTCCTGCGCGCATGGTTTTCCGCGGCGCCGCTGTCGCCCATCTTCAGCTTGATCTCGGCGAGCAGCGCATGGAATCCCGCGATCAGTCGCGGATAGCGGGTCGCCTGCACTTCGGGCAGCATCGATTCGAGCAGCGCGACCGCCTTCTCGGGATGACCATCGGCCGCGAGTTTGCGGGCGAGGATGCTCCGGGTCACGTTGGCGGCGATGTATTCCTTCAGCTCGCTGCATCGCGAGATCACCGCTTCGATCTCGGCGTCGGACTTCGGAAGCTGTCCGAGTTCGAACTGCGTCATCAGGCGGTGGTGGCCGGCGATGCACTGCATGCGCGGGTTGGGATCGTCGGCGAGGACTTCCTGGGCGTAGCGCTGTGCGATCCGGTGCTGGCCGATCTCCGCATACAGCAGAGCGCCTGCGGCCATGCCTTCGTGGCGGATGGTCTTGTCCGGCACCTGCCTGCGCATCGCCAGGGTCTTCTGCAGGTAGCGCAGACCGCTGCTGAAATCGCGGGTCAACGCGGAAAAGCTGGCGGCCAGACCGCCGGCCCGGTACTTCAGGCTGGGATCCTTGGTGCCGTCGAACAACTGCTTGGCGAGCGTGGCGCCCTGCGACAGTTCGTCGCGATAGATCGCGGCCTCATAGGCCTGCAGATACTTGAGGTAATCACGCTGGAGCTGCGTGGTCTTGCGGGGATCGGCGCGGAGCTGCGCGAGCAGCTCCACGAAACGTTGGGGGTCGGAACTCCGCGCGGCATCGGCCTTTTGCAGAAGCGCATCGTACGATTCCTGCGCCGCCACTGGCCCGGCAGCGAACACACCTGCAAACACCATGACCGCAACGACGAGCTTCCACTGCATATGCCACCTCACCCCTCGGTTTTTTTCGACGAAACGAAACAGGCCTATTCGGCCTGTTTCTTCTCCTCGTCGCCTTCCGGCTCGCTCTCGACAGGACTGTCTTCCTGCTCGGGCTTGTCGAGCGGAGCGGCGACGACGCACATCATGATCGGGCGACCGTTCAGCAGCCCGTTCAATTTCGAATGATCGCGCAGGCTGAGCGCCCGGCGGGACGGCTCGTCCGCATCCAACATTGCAATCGCAGCTTCGTAATCGGCCGCCGTCATTCGCGCCATGGCCGCATCGGCACCCATGGACTCGAGAAACCGGATCACATTCGACATTGATTCCCCCATTCTGCTCGATGATTCAACGCGATTCCGGCCGTTTGTCGGCCAGTCCCGCTGCATTTATTGCGGGTATAGCTGCGCAAACCCTTGAAATCCTTGTCATTCCCCGAATCGAAGTGCCTGCCGCAGCTTCCCGCACCAGCAGGCTATGCGAAAAAACCATCCTTATCAATCACTTCTGACGCTTTTCGGGGACCTGGACGGCCACGAAGGCGTCTCACGCAGGAGCGAGACATCCGTGACGCCGATCACTCCGCACCGATGCGCCGGGCGAGATCGATTTCCGCGACCCTGCGCAGCAGTGCGTCGTTGCGCTCCAGAGGCCGGGCGGGCGGGACCACCAGCGTGCTCTGCAGGCGAAGGTCTGCGTCGACCAGGGCCGACAGCGGGATCCGATCGACGCGCGGCACCGAGATCGGCAGGGTCGCGGCTTCGTAGACGATGACTTCATGGGTCTCTGGGTAGCCTTCCGCAGCCAGCAGTTCCAGCAGCAGGCGACGGTACGGCGCGTCGGTTCCATACCGCGCCAGGCTGCGATCCCCGGCGAGACCGATCTGCCAGAGGATCAGATAGGCCGAGGGGTCGATCCTGCGCTTGTAGAACATCAACTGGCTGGCTTCGTAGTGCTGGCAACCGAACGTGCCCGGGTCGATCCCGAGGTCCGCATACAGACAATCCTCCGCGGAAATGCCCGGATGCATTTCCGCGTCGAAACCTTCGGCCCGCGCCGCGGCGACCGCATGATGCGGCACCTGGGCGAAGACGCCCGGATGACCATAGAACACGCCGCACACGCGGCGACCGGCGCGCACTTCGGCCATCATCGCGGCGATCATCTCGTCGTAGCTGTCGGTACGGCGTTTGCCCTCGGCATAGAACGGTTGCAGGCTGCGGGTGTCCGGTCGCATGTCCTGCAGCCACAACTCGACGATGGCGTCGGAGACCAGGCCGAAGACGACGTCCGACTGTTCGATCTCGCTGCGCGAACGTGGGCTGACATGCGCGCCGAGCATCATGCCGAGGCCGACAGCGACGAAACTTCCTCTCGTATTCATGCGGTGTGCTTCTCTTTCGATGCGCCGGCGGACGGTGCCGGCAGCGGTTACGTCGCGTCGCGTCCGGGCGACCGCTCCATCCAGTCGGCGTGCGTCAATCGCCAGGCGATGAGCGCGTCCTCGCCCACTCGGCCACGGCTGAAACCCAGCGATTCGCCGATCCGCCCGACGCGCGCATGGGCAGGCGCGTGCCTGGCGAACAGGCTCTGGACCCCCAACGCCCAGCGGTCGCGCATCAGCAGCGGGATGATCGTGCGGGAGACCTCCAGGGCGATGCCCTGCCCCTGCCAGTGCGGAAGCAGCATCTGTCCGAGTTCGAACGCGGAGGGTTCGGCACTGTCGCGGGTGATCGAGAACTGGCCGACGGGATCGTCGGTCGCGATCGCGGACAGTCGCCAGAAACGGGCCCGCACCGGCGTTTCGGCGTTGTGGCGGCAGATCTTCGCGAACAGCGCATCGACCGTGTCCGCCGCCATCGTTTCGCCGATCATCGCCATCACCGCGGCATCCATGTACAGCGCGCGATACAGGTCGCGATCGCGCGCGTCGATCAGCCGCCCGCGCACCCGCGCGGTCTCGAACGTCCATTCGACGCTGGCGCCGGGAGGGATTTCCGCGTTCACAGGAAACCCGCGTACCCGCCGTCGGTCAGGGCCGGCATCGGCGGAAGAACAATCGTCGAAGCGGACTGCATGCTGGAGAAACTTCCGGAGGCGCGGACCGCCCGCGCCCGCAAACGATAGCAGGCTTGACCGGCCCTCCGGGCGATGCCGACCGGGATGGATGATTGAGCGGCCCCGATGCGCCGACTACACTGCGCCGGTCGCGGGACCGCCCGCTCCGGCCGGGGAAAGCCGCCGATGCATCCGATGATCGCCTTGTCCGCGCTGCTGCAGATCGGCTGCATCGTCCACGCCGTGCGCACCCGCCGACCGTATTTCTGGATCTTCATCCTGCTCGCGGGGTCGTTCATCGGCATCGCCGCCTATTTCTTCGCGGAACTGCTGCCGGAACTGCGCCACAACCGCGCCGCGCGACAGGCGCTGAGCACCGCCCACGACCGCATCGATCCCGAACGCCGCAAGCGCGCGGCCAGCCGCCGGCTGGAAGTCGCCGATACGCTCGACAACCGCCGCCGCCTGGCCGAGGAAAGCTTCAACAGCGGCGACTACCAGCAGGCCGCGGAGTTGTATCGCTCCGGCCTGCGCGGGCTGTACGCGACCGATCCGATGCTGATGCTCGGTCTCGCCCGCGCGCAGTTCGCGCTGAACCTGCACGCGGAAGCGCGCGCGACGCTCGACGCGCTCATCGCCGCGAACCCGACGTTCCGCTCGCCGGAAGGCCATCTGCTGTATGCCCGCTGCCTGGAGGCGCTGGGCGAAATCGCCGGTGCGCTGCACGAATACGAATCGCTGGTGGAGGATTTCACCGGCGAAGAGGCACGGGTCCGCCACGGCCTGCTGCTCAGGCGCGAAGGCCGCACGGCGGAAGCGGCCGAGGTGTTCCGCACGGTGGTCAAGCGTTCCGGTCTCGCGCCGAAGTACTACCAGCGCGAACAGCGGGAATGGATCGACATCGCAAAACGCGAATCCGCCACGCCGGACGCCTGAACATTCGACTCCGGCGAGCGGGCAGGATCGCCCTCGGGCGTATAGCATCGGGGGCATGTCCGAGGCCCCCGCTCCGACGCCGACCGCGCCGCCAATCGCGACGTTCATCGCGCCCCGAACCGCATCGCCGGTGCTCGTGGCCCTGAGCGGCGGGCTCGATTCGGTCGTGCTGCTCGATCTCCTCGCCCGGGACGCCGCGCAGCGTCGTCTCGGGCTGCGCGCGTTGCACGTGCATCACGGTCTGCACCCGGAGGCCGATCGCTGGGCCGATCACTGCCGCGACCTGTGCGGGTCGCAGGACATCGCCCTGGAGATCCGGCACGTCAAGGTCCGCAACGACGACGGCCTCGGCCCGGAGGGGGCCGCACGCGAAGCGAGGCGCGCCGCATTCGCGGCGGCCCTGCGATCCGGCGAGTGTCTGGCGCTGGCGCAGCATCGCGACGATCAGGCGGAGACCTTCCTGTTGCGTGCGCTGCGCGCATCCGGCCCCGATGGTCTGGCCTCGATCCGGCCATGGCGCCGCTTCGCCGACGGCTGGATGTGGCGCCCGCTGCTGGAAACCCCGCGCACGGCGCTGCAACATCATGCCGCGCAGCACGGGCTGCGCTGGATCGAGGACCCGACCAACGCCGATCCGGCGCTGGATCGCAATTTCCTCCGTCACCGGGTGTTGCCCCTGCTGCACGAGCGCTGGCCGCATGCCGATGCGGCGTTCGCGCGCGCCGCGATGCTGTGCGCCGAAGCCAGCGACCTGCTGACCGGACAGGAGGCGGCGCTGCTGGCCGATGCGCGCGAAGAAACCGGATCGGGGCTGTCGGTGCCCGCGCTGCGTGCCCTGCCTGCCGCGCGGCGCGCGCGACTGTTGCGATATTGGGTCGCGTCCCTGGGATGGCCGCCGCTGCCCGCGGGCGGATCCGCGCGGATCGAAACCGATCTGCTCGACGCCCGCACGGAAGACGGCCGCACGCCGGTCTACGCCTGGCACGGTGTCGAGATCCGGCGCTGGCGCGACGGTCTGCATGCGGTGGATCCGGGGCACGCACTGCCCGCCGGCTGGTCCTGTCGCTGGGACGGTCGCTCGCCGCTGCGCCTGCCCAACGGCGACCGTCTGGAACTGCGGGGTGCCGGCGGTTTCCCGAGCCCGCTGCTGGCGCATGCGCGACAGGGCGGCGAGCGCATCCTGCTGCCGGACCGCGAGCACCACCACAGTCTCAAGCATGTGCTGCAGGCGCAGGATGTTCCGCCGTGGGAACGGCTGCGGATGCCGCTGCTCAGCACCGACGGCGGACATCTGCTGGCCGCCGGCGACCGCATCCGCTCGGCCGGTTTCGAACACTGGCTGCAGGCGGTGGATGCGCGTCTGGTCTGGCATCGGGTCTGAGCGACGCCGGTTTTCGCGCGCCGCGCCAGCGGCAGCGCCCCGAGGCATGAAAAAGGCCGGCACACGCTCTACACTTCCGCCATGGCCCGAAAGACTCCGTCCGACCCCGCATCCGGCCCCACGGCCGACGTGTCCACCGATGCCGCGACCGCTTCGCCGGTCGCGGATTTCGAGCAGTCGCTCGATGCACTCGAACTGCTGGTCGAGAAAATGGAACAGGGGCAGATGAGTCTGGAAGACTCGCTCGCCGCCTACGAACGCGGCGTCGGTCTCTACCGTCGCTGCCAGCAGGCGCTGGAGCAGGCCGAACTGCGCGTGCGTCTGCTCAGCGACCCCGAACAGCCGGACGGCGCGGAACCGTTCTCCGATGCCTGAGGCGGCCGCGCCCGCCGCGGCCGGCGTGTTCGCGGAATGGCGCCGACGCGTCGACGACGCGCTCGAGCGCGCGCTGCACGCGCAGGCGGTGCCCGACTCGCGTCTGCAGGCGGCGATGCGCCACGCCACACTGTTGGGCGGCAAGCGCGTGCGGCCGCTGTTGGTCTACGCCACCGGCCGGCTCCTCGGCGCGGAGATCGCGACGCTCGATGCGCCCGCGGCCGCGGTCGAACTGATCCACGCCTATTCCCTGGTTCACGACGATCTGCCGGCGATGGACGACGACGCCCTGCGTCGCGGCCAGCCGACGGTGCACGTCGCCTTCGATGAAGCGATCGCGATCCTCGCCGGTGATGCCCTGCAGACGCTCGCCTTCGGGCAGCTGGCCGACGCGCCGCTGCCGGCCGACGCCCGGGTCGCGATGGTGCGCGAACTGGCCACCGCTTCGGGCGCCCTCGGCATGTGCGGCGGTCAGGCCTTCGATATCGTCGCCACCGGCCGCGGCGGCGATATCACGCTGGATGAACTGCGCCGACTGCATGCATTGAAGACCGGCGCGCTGCTGCGCTGTGCGGTGCGTCTGGGCGCCATCGCCGGCGCCGCGGACGATTCGACCGCCGCCGCGCTCGACCGCTATGCGGACGCGCTCGGTCTGGCCTTCCAGATCCGCGACGATCTGCTCGACATCGAAAGCGACAGTGCGACCCTCGGCAAGACGGCGGGCAAGGATCAGGCCCAGAACAAGGCCACGTTCCCCGCCCTGCTCGGGATCGACGGCGCGCGCGCGGCTCTGGACACGCAGGCCGCGGCGATGCGCGATGCGCTCGCTCCGCTCGGCGAACGCGCCGACCGGCTGGCCGAACTGGCTCGGCAAGTGGTCGAACGCCGGCATTGAGCCCACCCGCGCGCCGCAGCCGTGGCTGCGACGCGCGTCGCGATCGGGACAGACGGCGCGGAAGCGACGCCGACTCAGAACAGGCGGATCGTCAGCGGATAGCGGTAGGCCTCGCCGTCCCAGGCCTTGACCGCGGCCACGATGGTGAACACCAGCCAGGCAAGCGCGAGCGCGATCCACAGCGGCACCGCGACCAGCAGGCCGAGGCCGAGGGTGAACACCACGACCAGCAGGCTGGCGACGGCATAGAGGCACATGCTGACGTTGAAGTTCAGGGCTTCCTTGGCATGAGTCGCCGCGAACGTGGAGCGGTCGCGCACCACCAGCCAGACCACCAGCGCGGCGACGGCACCGGCGATGCCGGCGAACCATGAGGTCGCGAGGGCGGCGACGAGCGCGGCCACGTGCGCGGTCGCGGCCCAGCCGCGCTCGTTGCTGACGGAAGCGTTGCGGGAATCGTCGGCGGCAGGGGGCGTGCCGTGGTCGAGCATGTCGTTCATGTCGGTCTTCCTGGCGGAAATGGCCTCCGCCCGGCGCGCCGGAAACGTCCGGCACGAGAACAAGATGGGGCATGCG
>JAYRTK010000046.1:0-15471 GCA_041919595.1 Lysobacteraceae bacterium | reverse complement strand
CGTTGTGCTCGATGCCGATGCTGCGCTTGTTGACCTGGCTGGCGTGATGCGCCTTGTCGCGGTTGCGCACCATCTGCACCACCTCGCCGTCGCGACCGACGATGTAGTGGGCGCTGGAGCGGATCGGTTTCTGGGTGCGCGGATTGATCCGGTCGCCGTTCTGGAACCAGGCGATCGTGCCGTCGATCTTCGGACCGCCGGCGGTGATGTGGATGACGATCCGGTCGATCGTGCGACCGGGCTTCATCTTGCGGTAGTTGTTCTTGTGCGCCGGCGCGAAGCGGCTGGCGCCGGGATAATCGGGCGTCTCCGCGGCCAGGGCGCGCACCGCCTGCGCGCCTGCGAGCGCGTCGTCGGGAATGTCCCCGGTGATCCCGAACTCTTCCGGATCCTCGTCCGGCTCGTACGCGGGATCGGCGCCATCGTCTTCCAGCGCGCGGCCGTAACCGAGCGCGAGGCCGGTGGTCGGCGTGATCGATGCCGGCTCGTAGCAGGTGCGGGTGGTGATCATGTCCATGTAATAGACCCAGTCCCAGACCGCGTTCGGGCAGGCGGTATGGGTGGTCTTCCCGTCGGCTTCGGCATGGCCGAGGATGTGCTTGCGATCGGCCGGAATGCCGTACATGTCGCACAGCCAGGTGACCAGCGCGGCCGAGGCGCACATCTGCGCCGCCGTGGGTTTCAGCCCGCGGGTGTTGGCGACGTGCTCGATGCCGATGCTGGTGCCGTTGGCGGAACCCGCATGCCAGGCCACGTCGTTGTGCGCGACCATCTGCACGATCGTGCCGTCCTGGCCGATGACGTAATGCGCGCTGACCTTGGCCTCGGGATTCTTGAACCAGCTCACGGTGCCGTTGATGTTCGCGCCGCCGTCGGTGATGTGGATGACGATCCGATCGATCGTGCGGGTGCCGGACACCGCGCGGTAATTGCCGCTGTGCGCGGCCTCGAAGCGATCCGCCTGCGGATATTCCGGCGCGGTCAGGGTCAGACCGCGCGCGCCGTAGGCCTGTGCGGCGGCGTATCGATCGGGGATCGGCCCGCCGATGTCGTGGGCATCGTCGTCGGACAGCGCGCGTGCGCCGAGGCCCAGCGCGAACGGCACCGTCAAGCCCCATTTCGATGCTTCGCCGCGGATCCAGGCGATCTTCGCCGCCGTCAGCCGGCAGCCGAGATTGGTCGTCTCCGAGAATTCGTCGACGTGCACGCCGACGAGGTGCGCGCGCGGCGTCGCGGCGTTCTCGATCCAGTACACCGGCGAGCCGCTGGTGCCGCCGAGCGTCTGCAGGTCGTAGTCGAAGGTCTCGTCGGTCGGCAGCGTGCGGATGTAGCCGCCCATCATGTGCTGCTTGTTCGGATCGATGTTGTCGTTGACGTAGTGCTCGATCGGCGAGTCCGCGGTCCACCACGCCGCATAGCCGGTGACGACCACGCCTTCCGGCCGGGACTGCGCCAGCTCCTCGACGATGTCGAAATAGCGTCCCGCCGGCGCCGCGTTGGCCGCGGGCACGCAGATCACCGCGAGGTCGAAATCGTGATTCTTCCCGGGGGTGTAGGACGGATGCTTGCGCCACTGCGCACTGGTGACGCGGAAGCGTCCGAACGGCTCGTTCGCGGCGCCGTTGCCGGCACCGTTCTTGCCGGGGACGATGATGATCTCGCTCTGGCCGTGCACCACGTGCGCGGCGGTCAGCAGCAGGCGCGGACCGATGAAGAATGCGGTGGCGGCTTCGCTGTCGCCGCCGTCGGCGGTGGGGAACCGCACCTGGCAGATCGCCGAATGCGGCATCACCGTGGTGTCGGAGACCCCGAGGAACCAGCGCGCGCTTTCCAGGAAGAACCGCGCCTGCGTGGCCAGCGCATCCCAGAAATTCTCGGGACGATAGTACGGGGACACCAGCAGCGGACGCGAGGTCGCGGGCGCGCCGTAACGGTTGCCCAGCCCCTGCGCGACGGGCGTCGTCGTCGCGGCCGGCGACTCGGGCGCGGGCGCCGATGCGGCTGTCGGCTTCGTCCACAGGTCGTCGGAATAGCCGTCGCTGTAGGGCGCCGGCGCGGTCGCGGCCGGCGCGCCGCCGTTGCCGGCGCCCTTGCGCTGCGGATCCTCACGGGTGGCCGCGGGCGCGTTGCCGGCGGCATCGCCCCCCCAGCCCAGTTCGACGACGTTGCCGCCGTAAGCCAGCGCGCCGCGACCGCGCACCGAACGGCGCAATCCGCGTTCGGTGAGACCACCGACGCCGACGTACATCGTGCCGCGGTCCGGCAGGCGCAGCGAGACCGGCGTATTGCGATCGCTCTCGCGGAAGGTCGCCATCCCGAAATACAGCCGCTGCCGGCCGACGAAGCGGGCCACCACGTCGGGCGGCACCAGATACACCGCCTCGCCGCGCTGCGACGGCAGCGCGCGCAGCAGACGGCTGGTGAAGAAGTTGGACGGCGTGCGCCTGGTGCGGTTCGCCGGCTGCAGCAGCTCCGGATCGGTGGCGATCGCGATCTCGAACAACGGCAGTTCGGTGCGGACGGTGAACCCGAGCACACTGAAACGGTCATCGATCGATTCGCGGTTGGCACGGATGACGGCCATGACGGACTCCTAGCGGAATTTGCGTGCGTTGCCGGCGGCGGCGGCGGATGCGCCGGAATCGGCGCCGATGTCGAAACGGATCTCGGTGGGCAGTTCGGCGGGATCCCCGTCCCGACCGTCGTCCATCACCGAGGAGATGCGCTCCCAGAAACGCTGCTGGGCATCGATGCCCATCGTTTCCAGATGCGGCTTCATGAAGTCGAGGACCGCGTCCAGATGGCGGAAGAACGCGCGCTGGCCGGTCTGGACGTGCTCCACCGAACCGCGCCACTCCGGCGCGAGGCTCGAAGCGTCGCCGCGCTCGCACCAGATGCGGACGATGAAGGCGGCGGTGCGGTCCTCGAGCAATGCCATGGCGGCGCCGGTCGGTCGATGGGATGTTCCCGACTGTGCCCCCCGGGGATCACCACATCGTCACGCCGACATCACGCCGACATCACACCCGGGCCCGGAACCGCGTGATGTCGGGTGAGGTCGGCGTGATGTCGGCGGGAATGCTGTCGGCGGGCGCGAGGTCGGCGATCACGCGCCGCCGTCGATGCGATGCGATGCCGGAGCGGGAAGGAGCGGAGGGCGCGCGCGGGCCGCCCCCGGCGCGCGGGGGACGACGGAAGCCACAGAGACGGCGGCAGATGGGCGACGCGCGGGCGGTGGTCAGCCGTCGGCGTCGCGCAGACACAATTCCAGCTGCGCGTCGGCCGCCGCCAGATGCCGTCTGGCAGCGGCGATCATGCCGCGGGCGTCGGTCGGCGGATGCGCGGAGACCGGTTCGATCAACGACGAGATCGGCGCGTAATCGATCCGCAGCGGCGCCTGCATCGCCGGCATCGGACCGGATGGCGGACCGGAGACCACGCCGGATTCGCTGCCGGCGAACGCATGGTCGGCGATCTGCCGGTACAGGGTCAGGGTCTCGCGCATCGGCGGGATCGCGAGTTCCCGGCGGAGCAGATCGCGGCAGGTCTCGAACTGGCGCAGCGCCTGCGCACGCTGGCCGCTGAACACGAACAGTTGCATCAGTTCGCGATGCACGTCCTCGCGCAGCGCATCGCAGTCCAGGATCGCCTGGGCATGGCGGATGCCTTCGCCGTATTCGCGACGGATCGTCGCCACCTGCATCAGTCGCCACAGTGCGTTGAGATAGTGACGGCGATGTTTCTCGCGTTCGCGCAGCGCCCAGTCGTCGCTGAACTCGGTCAGGATGTCGGACTTGTACAGCCCGACACCGACGCGGAGATCGTCGATGTCGGCGTCGGCGAGCTGTTCGATCGGTTTGCCCAGCCCGCCGGCGATCCGGCGCTCGAATTCCTCCACGTCCAGCCAGACGTCCTGCGAGCCGTTGAGGCCGATCGCGCCGCGACGGTCGCTGGCGATCAGCGCACCATGGCGCAGCGGCGGGCATTCGACCAGCCGGCGCAACCGCCACAGCGCGGTGTTGAACGAGCCGGCGGTCATCGACGCCATCCGCTCCGGCCACAGGATGCCGAGCAGTTCGGCCCGGCTGAAATAGCGGCCGCGGCCGAGGGCGAGATACGCCAGCAGACTGCCGCTGCGGCCGGAAACCGCGGTGGGAGATTCGCCGACGGCATCGTGGGCGACGCAGAGCGACCCGAACAACCAGATGCGCAACATCCTGTCCGTCCTTGCGGTGACGCCGCACTGCGGCGCGATCTGCGGAATCCCGGCGGGCGGTGGTCGACCACTCGCCGGAATCGCTCCGAACGCCGCCCGTCTCCGGCGGCCCCGTCGTTGACGGGCTTGAGTTCATGGGCTTAGCGTCAGACGCAAGAACCCGGCGTCACAGGCCGCGCGTACCACCGCGTCCGTGGACAGCATCGCTTTGCGTTCGTGTTCTAGCTGTCGGAATCCGCACAACGGGGGCGCGCGGACAGCGGGACCGGACAAACGACGGAAAGCGTCGCTGTCCGGCCAGCGACGATGGCGGCGATCCACCCCTATGGACACGGCATCCCCTGCCGTTTCAGGACGAGGCCTCACGATGAGCGCACTGCCCACCCGCATCCGCAAGGCACGACTCGCGGCGAAACTCAGCCAGGCCGAACTGGCGCGCCGGGTCGGGGTCAAGCGCAGCGCCGTGACCCAATGGGAACACCCGACGGGGACCTCGCCGAGCATGCATCACCTGCTGCAGATCGCGATCGAGACCGACGCCGCCGTCGAATGGCTGGCGACCGCGCGCGGGCCGATGCGCGGCGATATCGGGGAACCGGCGACGGTGATGATCGAGGACTACGCCCAGGACCCGTCCGAAAGCGAAGTGCTGCTGCGGTTCCGGCGGCTGCCCGCGCACAAGCGCCGGATCGCGCTGCAGATCCTCGACGTGCTGGCGGGGTGATCCCGGCCGGCACCGGCGCGAGGCAGGATGCCGTGTCTTGCCGGACGTCGAGCCATGTCGCCCGGTTCGCTGCCACACTATAGGCCCCTGCCCCGTCGGAACGTCGTGCCCCTTTCGCTCGCCCTCGCTTCGGCCCTCGCCCTCGCGTCCCCGTCGTCGCGAGCCGCGCCACCGCCCGTGGTCGCACGACCCTCGATTTCGCAGGCGGCACCCGCGACGCAACCGGCGGCCCCAAAGCCTGCCGCCCCGAAACCGACCCAACCAAAACCCGCGGCCGGGAAGCCCACCGGCGCGCAAGCCCCGACGCAGCCGGTTTCACCCAGGCCGGCGTCGACAAGACCGGCCTCGACGAAACCCGTCTCGACCCGGCCGGCCACAGGCAAGCCCGCGACCGCGCGGGCCGCCGCCGCGCCGGCCCTCCTGCCCGCGCTCAAGCCCGGTCAGTTCGTGTGGATGCCGGAACTGGCGCCGGAAGGCCCGGTGGTGGCGGTCGTCAGCCTGCCCGAGCAGCGCGTGCACGTGTATCGCAACGGCGTGCGCATCGGCATCTCCACGATCAGCAGCGGCCGGCGCGGCTTCGAGACGATCACCGGCACCTTTCCGATCCTCGAACGCCAGACCGAGCACTACTCGAACCTCTACGACAACGCGCCGATGCCGTTCATGCTGCGGCTGACTTGGAGCGGGACCGCGCTGCACGCCGGCCACCTGCCGGGCTATCCGGCGTCGCACGGGTGCGTGCGCCTGCCGAAGACGTTCGCGCAATTGCTGTTCGACAGCGTCCGCCGCGGCACCGTGGTGGTGATCGCGGATGCCGCCTCGCATCCGGCCCGCGTGGTCTCGCCCGGCTGGATCACCCCGATCGACCCCGCGACCGGCGCGGTCCTCGACGACGCCGACGCCGCCCTCGCCGAGTTGTGGGCCCCCGAGCGCGCACCCGAGGGGCCGGTGACGCTGCTGCTGAGCACCCGCGACCGGCGATTGACGGTCCTGCGCAACGGCATCGAAATCGGCCATGCCGAGGCCACGATCACCGGCGAACCCGCCCCGGGCACCCGGCCCCACGGGCTGCGCGTCGAGGCGATCGCGACGGACGCCCCCGCCGGAACCGAAGACCCGCGGATCGTCGCCACCACGACGACGCCCCCGCCGCCGGTGCCGGCCCTGCGCTGGCAGGCGATCGCCCAGCCCGGCAAACCGCCGGCGACGGCCGCGCCGCTGCCGCTGCTGCGCGGCGGCGAACTGCGGTTGAGCGCGTCCTTCGCCCGGTCACTGCAAGCGGTTCTGCCGGTCGAATCCACACTGGTGATCACCGACGAACCGCTGCGGCCGGTCACGGCCACCCCGCAGCCGGCACCGCCGACCAGTCCGCCGCCGGCCAATCCGTCCAATCCGCCGCCAGCTTCCGCGCCACCGGCTTCCATGCCGCCCGCTCCCCCCTCACCGACCACCGCCGAACCGGCCGCGCCCCTGCCGGCACCGCCCGACACCGCGACACCGGTCACGCCGCCGCCGCCGACTCCGGCCCAAACTCCGCAACCGGGCCGCTGAAGGCCCGGCATGTTCAGGTTTTTCCCGTCGGCTTGCGGCATCCTGCGGCGATGTCTCGTCCCGCCAACTCCCTCGCCCTGCTGATCGCCCCGCTGCTCGCGGTGGCCATCCTCACGTCCCCCCGCACCGCCGCCGCAGCCGATTCCGGGCGGGAAGGCGGTGCCGACGCCGGCACCACCCTGGCCCGCGTCCAGCCCGGTCGCAGCGCCCGTCCGATCCTGCCCGCGCTGCTCGATCGCCTGCACCGGCTCGCGCCCGCGGTCGACACCAAGGTGCTCGCGCTGGCGCTGGAAGCGACCGAATGCGCCATCGCCTCCGGCACGATCTCGCCGGCGCGCCGGCTGGCGGTGATCGATTATTCGCGCCCCTCCACCGAACAGCGGCTGTGGGTGTTCGATCTGGAACAGGTGCGGCTGCTCTACGCCGAGCACGTCGCGCACGGCCGCAACAGCGGCGAGAACTACGCCAACGCCTTCTCCAACCGCGAGAGCAGCCACCAGTCCAGCCTCGGCCTGTTCACCATGGCCGAGACCTACATCGGCGGCAACGGGTATTCGCTGCGCATGGACGGACTGGAACCCGGCGTCAACGATCTCGCCCGCGCCCGCGCCATCGTCATGCATGGCGCGTCCTACGTCGATCCCACGAATGCGCTGCGCCAGGGCCGGCTCGGCCGCAGCTTCGGCTGTCCCGCGGTCCGCCCGGCGGTCGCCGACGCGATCATCGACACGCTCAAGGGCGGTCAGTTGCTGTTCGCCTACTACCCCGACCAGCAATGGCTGGCGAATTCGCGCTTCTTCCGCTGCCGCGCATCGCTGGCGTCGCGACGCGACGCGCCCGGCACCGCCGGCGGCAGCCGCTGATCGCGAGGCGTCTCGCGCCGCGGGCGGCAGCGCACGCGGCGCTCAGTAGCGCGGCACCTCCGGATCGACGTCGAGGCTCCACGCGTCGATCCCGCCGACCACGTTGTACAGCTGCGAAAAGCCGCGCTGGGCGAAATGCATCGCCGCCTGCGCGCTGCGTCCGCCGTGGTGGCACAGGAAGGCGATCGGCGCGTCGGCGGGCATCGCCAGCAGACGTTCGAGACCGCCGTCCTCCAGCGCTTCGTGCGGCGCCCGCACCGCGGCGATCGCACGCTCCTGCGGCGGCCGCACATCGACGAGCGTGATCGTGCCGGCGCGGGCGCGCGCATCGGCATCGACGACGGAAAGATTGCGGAAGGACATGGCGGTTCCGGATGCGGTGACGACGCATGGCATCATGCCGCGATGCCCGCCCGCTCCGCCAGCCCGCATCGTGTTCCGCGCCATCCGCACGCATGGCTGTGGGCGGCGGTACTGTCGCAACTGGCGGTGGCGGCGGTCTGGTGGTGCCGGGGCTGGCATGTCGGTCTGCCGCTGCTGCTGGCCAGCCATGCACCGTTCTGGTGGGGCACGTTCTGGCCACGTTCGCGACTGTTTTCGCCGGTGTTCGATCGCCTGCCGACCGATCGCCGCGAAGTCTGGCTGACCATCGACGACGGCCCCTCCGACGACACCCCCGCGCTGCTCGATCTGCTCGACGCGCACGCCGCGAAGGCGACGTTCTTTCTCGTCGGCGCGCGCGCGGCGCAGCGGCCGGCGCTGGTGCGCGAGATCCTGCGTCGCGGCCACGGCATCGGCAATCACAGCACCGATCACCCCGCGGCCTGGTTCTGGGCACTGGGACCGCGACGGATGCGGCGCGAAATCGGCGAAGCGCAGCGCATCCTCACCGACCTCGCCGGCGCTCCACCGCGCTGGTTCCGCGCGGTGGTCGGCATGAGCAACCCCTTCGTCGCCGCGGCGCTGCGCGAACACGGCCTCGCCCGCGCCGCCTGGAGCGCCCGCGGCTTCGATGCGGTGGCCGCGGATCCCGCGACGGTCGTCGCCCGGATCGAGCGCCGGCTCGCCCCCGGCGCGATCGTGCTGCTGCACGAAGGCGCGGCGCACGGCCGCAACGTGGCGACCATCGCGCGGCTGCTGCAGCGGCTGGACGCGCTGGGCTACCGCACCACGCTGCCGGAACCGCGGTAGCGGCGAACGCATCCGAACCCACCTCGGCGGGAGGGCCGGAAGGCCCGACGGATGACGGAATGCCCACCTGCAACCCTGCCGGGCCTTCCGGCCCACCCCCACAGGGAACTGCCGCGACGCGGCGCTACGCCGCGACGCGCTCGGCCACGATCAGCCAGTTGTTGAACGGCGTGCGGCCATGCAGCGGTCGACCGTCGACCCGCAGTCCGGCGCGCTCCAGCGGCGCGCGCAGCGCCTCGAGCGTGGGATGGCCACGTGGACGGAAACGCATCCAGCCGATGCCGTGGGCGAACGCATCGGCGATCCGGCCGACCCGGGCACGGGTGCCGCCATCGCCGATCGGACTGCGGATCACCAGCCGCGCACCGGGCACCAGCATCGCCGCCGCCTCCGCCAGCAACGCCGCACGACTGTCCGCGTCGAGATACTGCAGGACATCGAGCATCGCGACGCTGCCGCGATGCGCCGGCACGCCGCGGGCGAGATCGAGGCGCTCGAAACGCACGCCGGCGAAGCCGCGCCGGGCCGCGGCGCGGCGCGCCCGGGTCAGCTTGGCGTCGTCGTCATCGACACCCAGATAGTCGAACCCGCGGCCGTCCCGGCGCAGCGCGTGCGCGAGCAGGCCGAGACCGCAGCCCAGATCCAGCAGCGGCGCATCGCAGCCGTGCAGCGCGGCGAGCACGCCGGGATACAGCGGGTCGGTGCGCAGCTTGGCCCGCGCGTAGTAATAGTCGTAGCGGTTGCCCAGCGGAAACGCCGGCAGGAACGCCTCGGCGATCCACCGTGCGTCCGCGGTCGCCAACGTCTGCACGACGGTCGGCGCGGCATCGTTCACGACGATCCGGATGCCATCAAACATCGGCGCGCCGTCGGCAGCGCCAGCCGCGTCCACTCGGCGTAGAGCGCCGCGGACGGATGCAACCCGTCGTCGGCGAGCATTGTCGGCTCGGCGCCGCGCGCGCGGCTCACCGGCGCGATGTCGACGAACGCCACTCCGCGCGCCGCGCACCGATGGGCGGCGGCGGCGTTGTAGACATCGAGCGCCCGCGCGATCGCCGCGCCGTCGCGATCGCGGGCGAACGGGGTCACGCCCCAGTCGGGAATCGCGAGCACGAAGACCCGCTGCGGACGGTCCCCGGCGCAGGCGATGGCGCGTTCCAGCAGCGCGGAGAATTCGCGTGCGTAGGCCTCGGGATCGCGGCCGCGATACTGGTTGTTGACGCCGATCAGCAGGCTGACCAGCGCCCAGTCGTTGCCCAGCGGTTCGGCCGCATCGAGCGCGGCGGACAACTCGTCGGTGGTCCAGCCGGTGGTGGCGATGATGCGCGGGTCGTCGATGGCGATGCCTCCGGCACGCAGCGCCGCGACCAGTTGCGCGGGCCAGCGACCGGCGGGCGCCACGCCTTCGCCGATCGTGTAGCTGTCGCCGAGGGCGAGATAGCGCAGCGCCGGAACGATCGCCGGCGCCATCGTTCAGGCCACCGCGCTCTTCTGCGCCGCCGCGGCCGCGGCGCGCCGGTCGAGCACGCGCTCGATGCGCGCGAACACTTCGCGCAGCACCGGCGCCTCCGGCAGCAGGGTGACGCGGAAGTGATTGCGCTCCGGCACGTTGAAGCTCGATCCGGGCACGATCAGCACATCCTCGGACTCCAGCATCTCCAGCGCGAAGGCATGGTCGTCGAAACCGTGGGCCGCGTCGCCCACCACCGCCGGAAAACCGTACAGCGCACCGGCCGGCGCGACCAGCGACAGATGCGGGCTGCGTTCGCAGCACTCGATCAGCGCGCGGCGGGTTTCGTACAACCGTCCACCGGGCGCGGTCAGCGCGCTGATGGTGTCGGTGCCGTGCAGGGCGGCGTCGATCGCGAACTGGCCGGGCACGTTCGCGCACAGACGCAGCGCGCCCAGCAGGTCCATCGCGTGGTGGAAATCGCCGCTGGCGAGCGGATCGCCGCTCAGCACCGCCCAGCCCACCCGCCAGCCGCAGGCACGATGCACTTTCGACAGCCCGCCGAACGACAGGCACGGCAGATCGCCGGCCAACGGCGCCAGCGGCTGGAAGGCCGCATCGTCGTAAAGGATGTGATCGTAGATCTCGTCCGCCATCAGCAGCAGGTTGTGCTTCGCGGCGATCGCGACGATGCGTTCGAGGCTCTCGCGCAAATAGGTCGCGCCGGTCGGGTTGTTCGGGTTGATCAGCACGATCGCACGGGTGCGCGAGGAGACCAGCTGCGCGATTTCGTCCGGGTCGGGCAGGAAGCCGTTCTCGGCCAGGCAGCGGTAGTACACGGGTCGGCCGTCGTTGAGGATGGTCGCGGCCGACCACAGCGGGTAGTCCGGCGACGGCAGCAGCACTTCGTCGCCCGGGTTGAGCAGCGCGCGCAGGCTGAGGTCGATCAGCTCGCTGACGCCGTTGCCGACGAACACGCGCTCGGGCGAGGCGTTGGGCGTGCCGCGCTTGCGGTGGAACGCGGCGATCGCCTCGCGCGCCGCCGGCAGGCCCTGCTGGTGGGTGTAGGGATCGGTGTCGGCGATGTGATCGGCGATGGCGCGCTGGAGGTGCTCCGGCGCACGGAACCCGAACGCTCCGGGATTGCCGATGTTCAGTTTGATCAGCGTCCGCCCCTGGCCTTCCAGCTCACGGGCTCGCCGGGCCAGCTCGCCGCGGATTTCGTAGCGGACTTCGGACAGGCGTTCGCGGGTTTTCAGGGCGGGGCGGGGGCTGGAGGACGGCATCACGGCGGGCAGGGTGAAAAGTCGGGAAAGACTAGCCGAAATCGCCCGGATGCGCCGGTCCGGATCCGGGAAACGCCGACGGTTGCGGCGTTGGCCTAGAATCCGGCCATGACCGCCCGCACGACTTCCGCTTGACCCCCGTCGCCCCCGCCCTCGGCGCGATCGGCTGGCCCTGGGCCGGCGCCGCCGACATCCTCGACGACCCGGCGTGGGCCGCCCGCCTCGCGGCCCATCCGCGGGCCCGACCGGCCCGGGTGATCGAACAGCACCGCACCGGCTACGTCGTCGCCGAAGCGCCGGGCCACGCCCTGACCGCGGATTCGCCGCCTGAATGGATGCGCCGCCGCTTTCCCGCGCAGGACCGCGCCGCGGTCGGCGACTGGGTCCTGATCGAGGACGCGACGCCGCGCACCCAGATCGTCGCCCTGCTGCCGCGACGGACCACGATCAAGCGTGCCGCCGCCGGCGAGCACTACCAGCAACAGCTGATCGCCGCGAACATCGACACCGTGTTCGTGGTCTGCGGGCTCGATGCCGATTTCAACCCGCGACGGATCGAACGCTATCTGCTGCTGGTGCGGGGTGGTGGTGGCGCGGGCGCAGCGGCGCCCGAGGCGGTGGTGGTGCTGACCAAGGCCGACCAGGACGGCAGCGACGCCGACGCCTCGCTGGCGGCGTTGGCCGAACTGGCCGCGCAGGGGATCGCCGCGATCGCGGTCAACGCCAAGGATCGCGGCAGCGTCACGGCGCTTGCGCCCTGGCTGCAGCCCGGCCGCACCGTGGTGCTCGTCGGTTCGTCCGGCGCCGGAAAATCGACGCTGACCAACACCCTGCTCGGCACCGAGCGCATGAAGACCGGCGAAGTCCGCGAGAGCGACGCCCGCGGCCGCCACACCACCACCTACCGGACCCTGATTCCGCTGCCCGGCGGCGCCTGTCTGATCGACACGCCCGGCATGCGCGAACTCAAGCCCACCGGCGAGGAGGACCTCGCCGACGGCGGTTTCGCCGACATCGAGGCTCTGGCCGGCGAATGCCGGTTCCGCGACTGCAGGCATGCGAAGGAACCGGGCTGCGCGGTGCGCGCGGCGATCGAGGCCGGCACGCTCGATGCCGCCCGCTTCGCCAACTACCTGAAACTGCGCGACGAGATCGCCGGCGCCGCGAATCAGCTGGCGACCCGGCTGGCGCAGAAGTCCGACGCGAGAGTGGCGGGCAAGGCCTTCCACAAGCGGCTGGACGAAAAATATGGAAAGCATTGAAGCCATGTCGCTGGTTTTCTGTCATCCCGAGCGCAGCGAGGGACCTGCTGTTTCATGTTTTCGCGACCACGGCAAAAGCAGGTCCCTCGCTGCGCTCGGGATGACAGGCACAGCACCGCGATGACCGACACCGCCCTCGCCCATCACGCCGCCCTCGATGCGCGCATGGCCGCAGCGGTGCGCGGCATCCGCCTGCTCGAAACGCTGAGCTGGCCCGCCAGCGCGCAGGAGACCTTCCTCGCCGCGTGGAAGATCGGCCGCATCCATCTGCCGAAGATCGACTATCCGGTCGCGGACCACACCGCGATCCGCGGAGAGCTCGAAACGGTCGCGAAGGGCGCCGACTCCGACCATCCGCTCGGGCAGTATCTGCTGCAGACCGCGGACAGCTGGCGGATCGCCACCCGTCTGCTCGACGCCGCCGGAACGCACAAGGTCACCGCGTATTCGACCCGGCTCTACGGCCGCCCGGTCGAAATGCTGCCCGGCGACGGTCCCACCAACTTCGAGGCCGCGCAGCACTTCGTGCATCTGGCCGACGACATGGACCAGGAGCTGCGCGCGATCGAGCCCGACGCGGTGATCGCGGCGGAGACCGTGCGCGACGAACTGCAGCGCGACGTCGATGCGTTCTTCGTCGACCACCGGGTCCGGGTCGAACTCGACCCCGGCCTGATCGCCAAGGCCGCCGCCAGCCCCAGCCGCATCCGCGTCCGCACCAACACCGGTTTCAGCGAATACGACCGCAACCAGCTGCTGGTGCACGAGGCCTTCGTGCACACGCTGACCGGCATCAACGGCCGCGAGCAGCCGCATCTGAAGTCGATGGCCCGCGGCGCGCCGCGCACGACCGCGACCCAGGAAGGCCTGGCGACCTTCGCCGAACTGATCTCCGGTTCGATGGACATCGAACGGATGAAGCGCATCAGCCTGCGCATCGTCGCCATCGACATGGCGATCAACGGCGCCGATTTCGTCCAGGTGTTCCGCTTCTTCCTCGACGCCGGGCAGACCCCGGAGGACAGCTTCGCCTCGACCCAGCGCGTGTTCCGCGGCGCCCCCACCGGCGGCGGCGCGGCGTTCACCAAGGACACCGTCTACCTGCACGGCCTGCTCAGCGTGCACACGTTCTTCCGCTGGTGCCTGCGCCACCGTCGGCTCGCGGTCGCCCGCCAGCTGTTCGCGGGCAAACTCGCGCTCGAAGACGTCTTCGCGCTGCAACCGATGTTCGACAGCGGCGCGATCGCGCCACCGCATTACATCCCGCCGTGGATGCAGCGTGCGAACGGACTCGCCGGCATGCTCGCGTTCTCGCTGTTCGCCAACAAGATCCGCCTCGACCGGGTCGACGCGGACGATCTGGTGCTGGGGCTGGGGGTCTGAATCCCGGACTCCGACCAATCGGTTGCCGCAGGCGGGCCTTCAGGCCCGATCGCCGTCGGCGATGTCGCGGGCGCCCCCCCAAACAGTCCGGGGCTGAAGCCCCTCCTGCGAAGAAGCTGGATTCCGCGATGGCCGGCACCATCCGCCACCGCACGGCGGAAAGGACGGGTTGCGGCTAGAATCAGGGGCCCGAACGCGCACGGCCGTTCCACGGCCACTCCCGAATGTCCGACAGCAACGACCTGAAACAGTCCGCCCTCGACTATCACCGCCAGGACCCGCCGGGCAAGATCAAGGTCGCGCCGACCAAGCCGCTGGTGACCCAGCGCGATCTCGCCCTCGCCTACTCGCCGGGCGTGGCCTACGCCTGCGAGGCCATCGTCGAAGACCCCAACGCCGCCAGCGAAATGACCGCGCGCGGCAATCTGGTCGCGGTGATCACCAACGGCACCGCGGTGCTCGGGCTCGGCGACATCGGCCCGCTCGCCGGCAAGCCGGTGATGGAAGGCAAGGGCGTGCTGTTCCAGAAGTTCGCCGGGATCGACGTGTTCGACATCGAGGTGAACGAGCGCGACCCCGACAAGCTGGTCGACATCATCGCCTCGCTGGAACCGACCTTCGGCGGCATCAACCTCGAGGACATCAAGGCGCCGGAATGCTTCATCGTCGAGCGCAAGCTGCGCGAGCGCATGAACATCCCGGTGTTCCACGACGACCAGCACGGCACCGCGATCATCGTCGGGGCGGCGGTGCTCAACGCGCTGGAAATCGTCGGCAAGAAGATCGGCGACGTGAAGCTCGCGACCTCCGGCGCCGGCGCCGCCGGCATCGCCTGCCTCGACATGCTGGTCGCGCTGGGCATGAAGCCGGAACACATCCTCGCGGTGGATCGCGACGGCGTGCTCCACACCGGCCGCACCAACCTCGACCCCGACAAGGCGCGCTACGCCCGCGACACCGACAAGCGCACGCTGGCCGAAATAGTAATTGGCGCCGACGTGTTCCTCGGCCTCTCCGCCGCCGGCATCCTCCAGCCGGAGATGGTCGCGACGATGGCCGAACGGCCGATCATCCTCGCGCTCGCGAACCCGACCCCGGAAATCCTGCCCGAGCAGGCGAAGGCGGTGCGTCCGGACTGCATCATCGCCACCGGCCGCAGCGACTACCCGAACCAGGTCAACAACGCGCTGTGCTTCCCGTACATCTTCCGCGGCGCGCTGGACGTGGGCGCGACCGAGATCAACGAGGCGATGAAGCTCGCCTGCGTGCGCGCGATCGCGCAGCTGGCGCGCATGGAAGCCTCCGACCTCGGCAGCGCCTACGGTGGCGACGTGCCGCGCTTCGGCCCCGACTACATCATCCCGCGCCCCTTCGATCCGCGCCTGCTCACGGTGCTGGCGCCGGCGGTGGCGCAGGCGGCGATGAACTCCGGGATCGCGCTGCGGCCGATCCTGGACATGCCCGCGTACCACGAAAAGCTGGCGCAGTTCATCTATCGCACCGGCCTGCTGATGAAGCCGATCTACGACCGCGCGCGCAGCGACC
>JAYRTK010000045.1:0-15563 GCA_041919595.1 Lysobacteraceae bacterium | reverse complement strand
CGGCCCGCGATGCGGGCCGTCGGCGTTCTGCGGCAGGCGGGCACGGCGTCCGTCCGCGCCGACAGCGCGGCGATGGCGCAGGAATCGGATAGCGACCCCTGCCGGCTGGGGGGTAGGCTGCCGACATCGCTTCCGCGCAGCCCCGACATGAATGCCGATCGCCACGACCCCCTCGACCGCGCCCGCGTCCTGCTGGATGGCGGCGAACCGACCCTGGCCGAACTCGCGGCCGCGGTGGGCCTGAGCGCATCGCATCTGCAGCGCCGGTTCCGTGCGCGATACGGCCTGAGTCCGGCCGAATATCTGGCCCAGCGCAAGCTCGGCACGCTGAAGTCGGCGCTGCGCGAGGGGCGCGACGTCAGCGCGGCGCTGTACGACGCCGGTTACGGCTCGCCGTCGCGGGTGTACGAGGCCGGTGCGGCGAAACTCGGCATGACCCCCGCGCGCTACCGCGCCGGCGGCGACGGCGAGGACATCCGCTGGAGCATCGTCGACACCGCGCTGGGATCGGCGCTGGTCGCCGCGACCGCGCGGGGCATCTGCATGGTCGAACTCGGCGCCGATGCGCAGGCGCTGGCGCGCACGCTGCGCGCCGAGTTCCCGCGTGCGCGCCTGCAGCAGGTCGACGCCGGTCGCGACGAATTCCTGGCGCCGCGCGTGCGTGCGGTCGCGGACGCCCTCGCGGGGCGACGCGCGCATGTGCCGGTGGATCTCATCGGCACCGCGTTCCAGAAACGGGTGTGGGATGCGCTGATGAAGATTCCGCCGGGCGAAACCCGCAGTTATGCCGACGTGGCGGCGGCGCTGGACGCGCCGAAGGCGGCGCGCGCGGTGGCGTCCGCCTGCGCCCACAACCGGGTGGCGATCGTGGTGCCGTGCCATCGCGTGATCCGCGGCGACGGGTCGCCGGGCGGTTATCGCTGGGGACTGGAACTCAAGCGGCAATTGCTCGGTCGCGAACACGCCGCATCGCGTGCGCGGAACGACGGCGTTCCGCCGGTCGCGGCAATGCCCGTGGATCGGCGGGCGTAGAATGACGGCACGCCGCGACGCGGCGCCGTCTTCTCTCCCCTCGCGCTTTTCTCCTCGAGTCCACCCATGGCCACTCCGACCGCGGCGTCCCCGCGTTCCGTCGTTGCGCCCGTTTCGACGCTCGCCGTTGCGCTCGCGCTGGCCTCGGTCTATCTGGTCTGGGGCTCGACCTATCTCGGGATCCGTTTCGCGCTGGAAGGCGGTTGGCCGGCGCTGCTCGGCGTGTCCGGCGGGCGCATGCTGCTCGCGGGCGCGCTGCTGTACGCGGTGTTGCGCTGGCGCGGCGTGCCCGCGCCGACGCGTGCGCAGTGGCGGCCGCTGGCGATCATGGGGTTGCTGATGATGTTGATGGGCAACGGCCTGGTGGTGCTGGCGGAGAAGGAGGTGTCGTCCGGGCTCGCGGCCATCGCGATCGCGTCGATGCCGCTGTGGATGGGTCTGTTCGGCCTGATGTTCCGGCAACGTCCGAGCCGCGGTGAGTGGATCGGCATCGGCATCGGTTTTGTCGGCGTGCTCTGGCTCAACGCCGGCAGCGCGCTGGCGTCGACGCCGCGCGGGCTGGTGCTGCTGCTGGTCGCGCCGATCGCCTGGGCCTTCGGTTCGGTGTGGTCGCGCGGCCGCGATCTGCCGTCGCCGTTCATGGCCGCGGCCGCGCAGATGCTCTGCGGCGGCGTCATGCTGATCGCGCTCGGACTGCTCGCGGGCGAGCGTCTGCCCGCCGCGCCCACCCTGCAGGGCACCGTGGCGCTGGTCTATCTCGCCCTGTTCGGTTCGATCGTCGGGTTCGGCGCCTACATCTGGCTGTTGAATCACGTGCGGCCGGCGCTGGCCGGCAGTTATGCCTACGTCAATCCGCCGATCGCGGTGCTGCTCGGCGCCTGGCTGGGCGGCGAGCATTTCGGCGGGCACGATCTCGGCGCGATGGCGGTGATCCTGGTCGGTGTGGTCGCGATCAGCCGCGCCCGCGCGCGCAAGACCCCGGCATGAGCAACACGTCGAGCGAGGAGGCCCGCAGCGGTCTGTGGATGGCCGCCGGCGCGTTCGTGCTGTGGGGGCTGATGCCGCTGTACTGGCATCTGCTCAAGACGGTGCCGTCGCTGCAGATCGTCGCCCATCGCGTGGTGTGGAGCGCGGTGCTGGTCGCCGCGTGGCTGTTCTGGAAGCAGGGGCGCGGTTGGCTGGCCGCGGTGCTGGCGAAGCCGCGGCTGGCGCGCCTGCTGGCGCTCAGCGGCGTGTGCATCGGCTTCAACTGGGGCCTGTACATCTGGGCGGTGAACGCCGGGCATGTGGTCGAGACCAGCCTGGGCTATTTCATCAATCCGCTGCTCAACGTGGTGATCGGCACCCTGTTCCTGCGCGAACGCCTGTCCCCGATGCAGTGGGCATCGGTGGCGGTCGCCGCCACCGGCGTGCTGTGGCTGACCTTCAACTACGGCAGCTTTCCCTGGATCGCACTGGCCCTGGCCGCCTCGTTCGGTGTCTACGGGCTGATCCGGAAACTGGCCGCGGTGGATTCGGTGGTCGGGCTCGGCGTCGAGAACGCGGTGCTTCTGCTGCCCGCGCTGGGGTATCTGGCGTTCGCTGAAACCCGCGGGCAGGGCGGTTTCTTCGGCGACTGGGGGCTGGCGGCCGACGCGCTGCTGGTGTTCGGCGGCGCGCTGACGGCGCTGCCGCTGATCGGTTTCTCGTTCGCGGTGCGCCGGGTGGCGCTGTCGACGATCGGATTGATGCAGTACATCGCGCCGACGATGCAGTTCCTGATCGGCGTGCTGGTGTTCCGGGAAGCGTTCGATTTCGATCGCGCGATCGGCTTCGGCTTCATCTGGGTGGCGCTGGCGATCTTCGTGGCGGACGGGCTGCGGCGCGCGCGCCGGGCGGCGATGGCCTGAGCGGCGCGGCCGAAACGAACACGCCCGGCATGTGCCGGGCGTGTTCGTGTTGACGCTTCGGTGGCGTCGACCGGGTGGGGTCGACTCAGGCGGCGCGCAGGGCGGTCGTCACCGGCATGCGCGCGGCGCGGATCGACGGCAGCAGGCCGCCGATGAAGCCGACCACGACCGCGATCACCAGGCCCATGCCGACCAGTTTCGGGGTGACCTTGAACGCGAACACCACCTGGGTGAAGTTGGCGCCCAGCGTGGACACCGACAGATTGTTGAACAGCAGATAGGCGACGATCGCGCCGATCAGGCCGCCGACCAGCGACAGCACCAGCGCCTCGAACATCACCGACACCAGCACCGACATCGAGCCGAAGCCGAGCGCGCGCAGGGTCGCGATCTCCTTGGCGCGGGTGGCGACCGCGGCGTACATGGTGTTGAGCGCGGCGAAGATCGCGCCCAGCGCCATGATCACGGTGACCACGCCGGCCAGATAGCCGATGGTGGCGCGGAACTGCTCGGTCTGCGAACTGAAGTAGTCCTGCTGCGAGATCAGGTCCACGTTCACGCGCGGATCGGCCTTGAGCGAGGCTTCCAGGGTCTTCAGCGATTTCTCGCCGTCGAGGCCCGCGAGCACCGAACTGTAGCCGTTGCGGCCGAAGCTGCTCTGCGCGACTTCGGCGTCGGTCCACAGTTCGCTCTCGTGGGCGTCGCCGGATTCGAAGATGCCGACCACGGTCCACTCGGAGCCGCGCATGCGGATGCTCTTGCCGACCGCGACGCCATCGAACTGCTTCACCACGCCGCGGCCGACCACCAGTTCGCGCAGGCCGGGCTTGAACATGCGGCCTTCGACGATGCGCTGTTTCGGGCGCAGCGCGAATCCGGACGGTTCGACGCCGCGGACGGTGATGTTGGAGCCGTTGCGGGTCTCGCCCTTCTTGAACAGCTCGGCGATCACCAGCACTTCGCCCGACGCCAGCGGTTTGCCTTCGGCGTCCTTGCGGATGCCGGGGCCGAGCTTGATCAGCGCGACCTCCTCGCGGCTGAGGCCCGAGTTGAGCTCGGCCGCGGAGCCGCCGCGCAGGACCAGCGCGACGTCCCGGCTGCCGGTGGCGGCGAGGGTGGAGCTGAAGCCTTCGGCCATCGCCAGCAGCGCGGTGAACACCGCGACCACGCCGGCGAGGCCGATCACGATCACCAGCGACGGGCCCAGCCGCTGCGGGATGCTTTTCAGGTTGACGCCGGTGACGGCGAAGATCTGCGAGAGCATGGGAAATCTCCTGAAAAGACGGTTAGCGGCCGGCGAGGGCGTCGACGATCTTCAGCCGCTTCGCGCGCAGCGCGGGCAGCAGACCGACGGCGAGGCTGAGCAGGACGATGGCGCCCGCGCCAGCCATCCACACCCGCCAGTCGACATCGAGCGGAAGCTGCGCGCCGATGGCCTGCTGGATCAGCCAGCCCGCGAGCGTGGCCAGGCCCAGGCCGATCAGGCCGCCGATCGCGCACAGGGCCACGGTTTCGGCCAGCACGAAGCCGAGGACGCTGGTGTCGGAAAAGCCGAGCGTCTTCAGCACCGCCATTTCCGGGATGCGCTCGCGCATGCTCTGGGCCATGGTGTTGCCGACCACCATCAGCAGGGTGAAGAACACCGCGAACAGGATCCAGCGCACGATCAGGCCGATGTCGCCGAACTGCTTGGCGAAACCGAGGTTCCAGTCCTTCTCGGTCTGGGTCTTGGTCTCGTCGGGGGAGTTCTCGAACATCGTGTCGATGGTCCGCGCGACCTTCGGCGCGTCTTCGGGATTCTTCAGCTTGATCAGGTAGATGCCCGCGCCGGTGGCGCCGAACTGGTTGTTCTCGACGAAATAGTCGTGGTGGATCCAGACCTGGTTGGCCTGCTTCTTCCACTCGTCGTCCCTGCCGTCGACGATGCCGACCAGATCGAAGGCCCAGTCCTTGCTGCCGTTCTTCTGCGGGAAGATGTTGGAACTGATCGGGATTTTCTGCCCGACCTTCCAGCCGTACTGGTTGGCGAGCAGACGGCCGGCGACCATCGCCGTGCGGGTCTCGCCGAACTTCTTCCACTGCGCTTCCGGCATCTCCCACTCCGGGTAGACCTGGTGGAAGCGCAGCGGGTCGACCGCGAGCGCGATCAGCTGGGTGTTTTCCTGCCACACACCGCCGAACCACTGCGACTGGGTCACCGCCTCGACGCCCGGCACGCGCTCGATCTCGGGACGCATGCGCATCGGCAGCGGCTGGGTGAAGGACACCCGGGCCTGGGTGATGAGGCGGGTGGCGCCGAGGAAATCGGCGCCGGCGTTGAACAGCACGTTCACCGCCTGCAGGAGCCCGAACAGCAGGAAGGCCAGCACGATCGACAGCAGGGTCAGCGTGGTGCGGGTCTTCTTGCGGAACAGGTTGGCGAGGACGAATCCGGTCTTGGTCATGGCGTTCTCCCGGCGTCGGTTCAGACCGACGCGTGCTCGGCCTGTTCGATGAGCTCGCCCTTGTCCAGATGCAGGGTGCGCTTGGCGTATTCCGCGGCGAGCGGATCGTGGGTGACCATCACGATGGTCTTGCCGTGTTCGCGGTTGAGGGTCTGCAGCAGGGTGAGGATCTCGTCCGCGGTCTTGCGGTCGAGGTCGCCGGTGGGTTCGTCGCAGACCAGCAGGGCCGGGTCGGAGACGATGGCGCGGGCGATGGCGACGCGTTGCTCCTGGCCGCCGGAGAGTTCGCGCGGCTTGTGCTTCGCGCGGTCGGCCAGGCCGACCACCTGCAGCGCGACTTCGGCGTTGCGCTTGCGCTGGGCGGCGTTGAGCCGGGTCAGCAGCAGCGGCAGCTCGACGTTCGCCTGCGCGGTCAGCACCGGCATCAGGTTGTAGAACTGGAACACGAATCCGACGTTGGCCGCGCGCCACTGCGCGAGCTGGCCGCCGCTGAGGCTGTCGATGCGCTTGCCGTCGATGCTGATCTGGCCGGTGCTCGGCTGGTCGAGGCCGCCGATCAGGTTCAGCAGGGTGGTCTTGCCCGAACCGGAAGGGCCCATCAGCGCGACGAAATCGCCCTTGGGGATTTCGAGGTTGATGCCGTGCAGGACTTGCACCGGCTGCTTGCCGCGGGAGTAGGTCTTGGTGACGTCGCGGATGCTGATCAGTGCGGACATGGGCGGATCTCTCGACAGGGTTTCGGGGGAACGTGGTTCGATGGCGCGGCGCCGCCGGGATCGGCAGCGACCGGGGCGCGCGCGGTGCGGGTTATTCGGCGACCTTTTCGCGGACGGTGGCGCCGTCCTGCAGATCGGCTGGCGGTGCGGTCACGACGGCGTCGCCGGGGGCCAGCCCGGACAGCACCACGCGCTGGTCGCCGCGGACCTCGCCGGTCTGGACCGGGGTGAGCTCGACCTTGCCGTCGGTGACGACGAAGACCACATCGCTGTCCTTGCCGTCGACCGCGCGCTGGGCGATCGCATCGGTCGGCACCAGCACGCCGACCGGTTTCGGCGCGGCCGCGGCGGCGCCCTTGTCCTGATGGAGTTCCAGGAAGCTCACGCGCACGCCCATGTCCGGAACGATCCGCGCATCGCGCTGTTTGAGCGCGATGCGCACCTTGACCGTGGCCTTGCCGCGGTCGGCGGTGGGGATGATCGCGATCACCTCGGCCGGGATCTTCCAGTCCGGATAGGCGTTGAGCGTGGCCTCCACCGGCATCTTCGGCTGGACCTTGCCGATGTAGGCCTCGTTGACGTCGACCTCCACTTCCAGCGAATCCATGTCGACGATGGTGCCGATGCCGGTACGGGTGAAGCCGCCGCCGGCGGACAGCGGCGAGACGATCTCGCCCGGCTGCGCGGCCTTGGCGATGATCACGCCCGCGAACGGCGCCCGGACCACGGTGTTGTCGACGCCGATGTCGGCGATGCGCAGCGAGTCCGAGGACACCTGCGCGTTGCGCTCCGCGGTGATCAGCTGCGCGCGCAGCGAATCGCGCACGGCGATGGATTGTTCGTACTGCTGGCGCGAAACCAGTTTCTGGCCGACCAGCTGGCCGAGGCGCGCGGCATTGGCTTCGGCTTCCTTCAGCTGCGCCTGGACGCTGCCGACCTGGCTGCGCGCGGCCTCCAGTTGCGACTGGGCGAGGGCGCGGTTGGAGTCGGCGTCGATCGGATCGAGCGTGGCCATGATCTGGCCGGTTTCCACCCGCATGCCTTCCTCGATCAGGACTTCGCGCACCTTCCCGGTGATCTTGGCCGAGACGGTGGCGGTGCGGCGGGCCACGACATAGCCGGTGGCGTCGAGCACCGAGGCCGCGCCGCCGCTGGAAACGGCGATCGGTGCGGCGGTGGCGGTGCCTACCTCGATGCCCTTCTCGCCCCCGAACAGCATCCAGCCGCCGACGCCGAGCCCGGCGACGACCGCGGCGGCAAGCAGCCCCAGCCACAATCCGCGCCGGGACGGCGGCGGTTCGGCGGCGGCACTGCGGTCGATGCGGAGTTCCTTGAGCAGATCGGCGTTGGTATTCATGGCGTTCCGGGACGTGCGGGGCCGCGGAGGGCGTCCGGAATGCGCGGAACCGCCAACTGGCCGGACTCCATTTCCGTTTCGTTTCCGCGGTGGGGGACGGGTGGCCGGCGCCGGGGGCGGGCGGCGACCCGGCACAAGAGTAATGCCTGGGGGGCGGTCCGTCAGCTGACGATTGTCATGCTCGATGGCTGACGTTTCCGACTGCCACCCGTCCGGGGCCGGGCCTAGTCTGGCCGCAGCTCCCCCGGAAGCCCGCCATGACACCCCCGCTCTCCACCCCGCTCGCGTACTTGCGCGGCATCCGCAAGCGTTATGGCGCCACGGTCGCGCTGGACGGCATCGATCTGTCGCTGCACCGCGGCGAAGTCCTGGCCGTACTCGGCGCGAACGGGGCCGGCAAATCGACCGCGGTCGCACTGATGCTGGGCCTGCGCGCCGCCGATGCCGGCTACACCGCGCTGCTCGGGCAGCCGCCGGGCGCGATGGCCGCACGCCGCCGCGCCGGCGTGATGCTGCAGTCCGCCGGGATTCCCGACAACCTCCGCGTCGGCGAACTGCTCGACCTGACCCGCAGCTATTACCCCCGGCCGCGCAGCGTGGCCGACTGCGTCGCGATGGCCGGACTGGAAGGCCTGCTCGATCGCCGCCATGGCCGGCTTTCCGGCGGCCAGCAGCGACGCGTGCAGTTCGCGCTGGCGATCTGCGGCGACCCCGAGGTGCTGTTCCTCGACGAGCCGACCACGGGTCTGGACATCGACGCCCGCCGGCGGATGTGGACCACGATCCGCGCGCTGGTCGCCGGCGGCACCGGCGTGCTGCTCACCACGCACTACCTGGAAGAGGCCGAAGCGCTCGCCGACCGGGTGGTGGTGCTCGATCGCGGTCGCGTCGCCGCCGAGGGGCCCCTGCAGGCGATCCGGGCGCTGGTGTCGCAGCGCCGCATCGGCTGCCTGTCGGCGCTGGACGTCGCCCAGATCGGCGCCTGGCCCGGCGTGCGCAGCGCGGTGCGCGACCGCGCCCGCATCGAGGTGCTGGCCGACGATGCCGAAGCCGTGCTGCGCCGGCTGCTGGCCGAGGATGCCGCACTGAGCGATCTGGACGTGCGCCGCGCCGGTCTGGCCGATGCCTTTCTCGAAATCACCCGCGAACACGACGACCGCGCCGCGAAGGAAGCCGCATGAACACGATCGAGACCGCCGCCGCGCCCGCCACTCATCCGGTGCTGCCCAGCTATCTGCTGGAAGCGAAGTACGAATTCCTGCGCCTGCTGCGCACGCCCTCGTACGCCCTGCCGACGCTGTTGTTCCCGGTCCTGTTCTATCTGCTGTTCGGCGTGCTGCTGAACAGATCCTCGGGCGACGCCGCGCGTTACCTGCTGGCGACCTATGGCGTGTTCGGGGTCATGGGGGCCGGGCTGTTCGGCTTCGGCGTGACCGTCGCGCTCGAGCGCGAACAGGGCTTCCTGGTCTACAAGCGTGCGTTGCCGATGCCGCCGGGCGCCTATCTATTCGCGAAGATGGCGATGGCGATGCTGTTCGGCGGGACCATCACCCTGCTGTTGGCGTTGCTGGCCGCGACCGCCGGCGGAGTGCGCCTGGCACCGTCGCAGTGGCTGTCGCTGTGGGCCGTGCAGACGCTCGGCGTGCTGCCGGCCTGTGCGCTCGGGCTGTACATCGGCACGCGGGTCGGCGGCCAGGGCGCACCGGCGGTGGTCAACATGCTGTTCCTGCCGATGGTGTTCCTCTCGGGGCTGTGGCTGCCGTTGCGGCTGCTGCCGTCGTGGATCGCCGCAGCGGCGCCGGTGTGGCCGTCCTATCACCACGCGCAGCTCGCGCTGAAGGTGATCGGCATGGACGACGGCGGCCCGGTGTGGCGGCATCTGCTCGTGCTGGTCGGCGTGACCGTCGCGTGCTTCGCGCTGGCGCGCCGCCGCCTCAGGCACGGTTGAGCGATGCGTTACCCTTGCCGCCGACGCGATGCGTCGCCGAATCTCTCCCCATCGTCGAGCCGCCCATGTCCCGCGCCCTGTCGTCGCCGCTGATGCGCCAGTTGCTGCGCTGGCGTGCCCGCTTGATTCCGGACGCGCTCGGTCTGGGCTGGATGCCGTTCTTCGGTCTCGGCTATCTCGCCTTCCTGTTCATGCCGTTGGTGCTGTCGTGGCTGGGCGATGCCCGTGGCGGCTGGATCGCCCCGTTCGACAAGGTGCTGTGGCCGACGCTGCTGTCGATCGTCGTGTTCCTGCCGCTGTACTTCGCGGCGTACCGGCGCGAGGGCAGGGTCCGGGCGCTGTGCATGGCCGGGATCATCGCGATCGGTTGCGTGCTGCTGCCGTTCAATCCCTTCGCCAACGCCTACACCATCTACGCCGTCGGCTTCGCCGCCAATACCGGTCGATCGCCGTGGCGCGGTCTGGCCTGGGCGTCGGTGGCGCTGCTCGCGCTGCTGGTCGAAATCGTGCTGCTGGACTATCCGCTGTTCGTGTTCCTGATCACCCTGCTGGTCTCGGTCGGCGTGTTCTTCGGCAATCACCAGTTCATGGAAAGCACCCGCAAGCGCGCGGAGCTGAAGTTGTCGCACGACGAGGTGCGGCGGCTGGCCGCGCTGGCCGAGCGCGAACGCATCGGTCGCGATCTGCACGATCTGCTCGGTCATACGCTGTCGCTGGTGGCGCTGAAGAGCGACCTCGCCGGCAAGCTGCTGCAGCGCGGCGAATCGGTCGAGGCGCGTGCCGCCGCGCAGCGCGAGATCGCCGAAGTCAGCCGGGTCGCGCGCGAAGCGCTGGCCCAGGTGCGCACCGCGGTCACGGGCATCCGCGCGGCCGGGATGGCCGCCGAGCTGGTGTCGGCGAAGCTGCTGCTGGAATGCGACGGGATCGGATTCGTCGGCGAGATCGCGCCGGACTGCCTCGACGGCCGGGCGCTGTCGCCGGCGGTCGAGACCGTGCTCGCGCTGACCCTGCGCGAAGCGGTGACCAATCTCCAGCGCCACGCGCGCGCGCGTTCGGCGCGGGTCGTGCTGGCCCTGCGCGGCGACGAGGCGGTGCTCGAGATTTCCGACGACGGCCGTGGTGGCGCCATCGTGCCCGGCAACGGTCTCGGCGGCATGCGCGAGCGGATCGAGGCGATCGGTGGATCGCTGCGCATCGATTCGCACAGGGGCGAGGGCACGCGGGTGGAAGCGCGCGTGCCGTTGCGGGCATCCGCCGATGCGCCTGCCGGGCCCTCTTCCGCGGAGTTGCGCGCATGATCCGCGTGCTGCTCGCCGAAGATCAGGCCATGGTGCGCGGTGCGTTGACCGCGCTGCTGTCGCTGGAGACCGACATCGAGGTGGTCGGCGCCGCCGCCGACGGCGAAAGCGCCTGGCGCGAACTGCAGCGGCTCACGCCCGATCTGCTGGTCACCGACATCGAGATGCCTGGCCTCAGCGGGCTGGAGTTGGCGCAGCGCGCGCAGCGACACGGTCTGGCGACGAAGGTGGTGATCGTGACCACCTTCGCCCGCGCCGGGTTCCTGCGTCGCGCGCTCGATGCCGGTGTCTGCGGCTACCTGCTCAAGGACGCGCCCGCCGAGGAACTGGCCGAAGCGTTGCGCAAGGTGCAGCGCGGCGGTCGCGCGATCGATCCGCAGCTCGCGCTCGAAGCCTGGTCCGAACAGGATCCGCTCAACGACCGCGAGCGTCAGGTGCTGCGGCTGGCCGGTGAGGGCCTGTCCGCGGGCGAGATCGCCGGTCAGCTCAACCTCTCCCAGGGCACGGTCCGCAATTATCTGTCCGAGGCCATCGGCAAGCTTGGCGTCGGCAACCGCATCGAGGCCTATCGCCTCGCGCGCCAGAAGGGGTGGCTATGACCCCGACCGGCCCACCGCCCTAGTCGCCGGCACATCCGTCGGCACATTCGCCGGTGCCTCCGCCGGAGCGTCCGCATCTTCCCATCGCGACGATCCGCCGCGCGTCACAAGCGCGGCCCGGCGTCGTCCTGTTCCTCCGAATCCGCACTTCAGAGCCCGCACCTCCGAATCCGTTCCGCCATTCTCCAGGAGTCCCCCATGTCATCCCTTTCTGTCCTCCGCTGCCGGCCGCGCCGCACCGGCGCCGTTCTCGCCATCGCCGTCGCCATCTTCGTCGCGATCTCCGGCGAGTCTTCTGCCGTATCGCCCGCCGCCGACAACGATCCTGCCAACGATGTGCTCATCCGCGATGTCCGCGTCTTCGACGGCGCGCGCGCACGGCCGGGCCTGCAGGTGCTGGTGCGCGACGGCCGGATTGTCGCCGTCGGTGCGGCGTTGAAGGCGCCGGAGGGCATCGCCGTGATCGACGGCCGCGGCAAGACCCTGCTACCCGGTCTGATCGACAGTCATGCCCACAGCTGGGGCGACGCGCAGCGCGATGCCCTGCGCTTCGGCGTCACCACCGAACTGGACATGCTCGGCGACCGCACCCGCCTGCCGGCGCTGAAGACGCAGCGCGATGCGCTGGCGCGCAGCGATCAGGCCGATCTGTGGAGCGCCGGTGCCGCGGTCACCGCGCCCGGCGGGCATGGCACCCAGTACGGCATGCAGGTGCCGACCCTGGCGACCGACGGCGATGCCGCCGCGTTCGTCGCCGATCGCGTCGCCGAGGGGTCCGACTACATCAAGATCATCCTCGAAGACATGAGCGCGCACAGCGAGACCCTGCGCATTCCGACGATCACCCACGCGCAGGCGCAGGCCGCGATCGCCGCCGCGCACAAGGCCGACCGGCTCGCGGTGGTGCACGTCTCGCGCCTGCGCGATGGCCGTGCCGCGATCGACGCCGGCGCCGATGGTCTGGTCCACCTGTTCGGCGAACCGGCCGACGCCGGATTCGTGGCGGCGGCCCGGAAGCGCAAGGCCTTCGTCATCCCGACGCTCTCGGTGCTGGCCTCGATGGCGCGCACCGGGGAAGGTCGCGCGCTCGGCGAGGATGCGCGCCTGCGGCCGTGGCTCGCGCCCGCCCAAACCGATGCCCTGAAGGCGACCTTCGGCAGCGGTGCCCCGGCTTCGGCGGTCCGCGACGACGCGCTCGCCAACGTGCGCGCGCTGCACGCCGCGGGCGTCGACATCCTCGCCGGCACCGATGCCGGCAATCCGGGCACCGCGCACGGTGCGAGCATGCACGGCGAACTCGAACTGCTGGTGCGCGCCGGCCTGACCCCGGGCGAAGCCCTGGCCACCGCCACCGCGGTGCCCGCGCGTCGTTTCCGCCTCGCCGACCGCGGCCGCATCGCGCCGGGCCTGCGCGCCGATCTGCTGCTGGTCGAAGGCGATCCCACCACCGATATCCTCGCCACCCGCAACATCGTCGGCGTCTGGAAGAACGGCCATGCGATCGCCCGTTCGCGCCAGGACGCGAACGATGCCCCCGTGGGCGAAGCGCTGCCCGCCGCCAGCCTGATCGACGACTTCGGTGGTGATGTCGCCACTGCGCAGAGCGGACTGTTGCCGGCGAAGATCGGCGCCGGCTGGATGCAGACCACCGACCGGATGGCCGGCGGCGCATCGGTCGCGACCCTGAAACGCGAGCTGGGCGCGCTGGCGGTGTCCGGCGAGATCAAGCCCGGATTCGCCTTCCCGTGGTCCGGTGCGATGTATTTCCCGGCGTCGATGCCGATGCAGCCCGCCGATTTCTCCGCGCGCGGAACGCTCGGCTTCCGCGTCCGCGGCGACGGCCGCCGTTACAACGTGATGCTGTTCTCCGGCCGCCAGATGCAGTCCATGCCGAGCATGCGGCCCTTCGTCGCCGGCCCCGAATGGACCGAAGTCCGCATCGCGCTCACCGACTTCACCGGCGCCGACCTCGCCCGCGTCCGCGGCATCGCCTTCACCGCGGGCCAACCGCAGGGCGCGTTCGCGTTCGAGATCGATGATGTGAAGGTGGAGTGATGCGGCCGTTGAAAAGCACGGGAGTGAAATGACTGCGGTCGTGCGCCGTCGCGGCCCACGACGTGCGGATTCGGCACCGCCGGGTCGCTGCTGAAGGCAGCGACCCGGTGGAGCGGTCGGGGGGGCGTGGCTTCCGCTCCGTTGAAACGAGACCGATGCCGTCCGGGAATCGCAGTCCGAGCAGGCGCGCGTGGACTTCGCGCTCGGTCGTCGTTAGAGCGATAGTCGCGGCGATGCCGGCGCCTCTCGGGTGGGCTCGCTCTGGGTGTGCGTCGGTGCCGGCACTGCGATCGACGGCTGTTGCGCTTCGATCCGCGCGAGCGATGCGGTGCTCACTTCGATCGGCTGCTGTGCGGCCTTGCCGACATCCGCGACGGCGGTGCGCGCCCAGGGGGCGGTCGGATCCCGGGCGTCGGTCATGAACGCGCGCGTGCCGTCGGGGCTGAAGGCGACGAAGCCGACCGAATCCAGCCCGCGCGCACGCGCTTCCACCGTCAGCCCGGCCGCCACGCGTTCGCTGATCGCGTCCGGTGTGCGCCCGATCCGTTGATCCTGCGCATGCACCTGGGTCAATACGCTCCGATACATCGGATGGTCGACGTGGCCGGGGTCGCTGACCAGCGGTGTGCGTTGTACGGGCTCGGTGCGTGTGGCGGGGGAACCGGTGTCGCGTTGCAATGCAGGCGTATCGTTTGCCCGCTGGGGCGCCAGTTCGTCGGCCAGTACCCGCAGGGTGGCCACGTCCGCTTCGCCGGTCGCGGGCAGGCCATGACGCTGCTGCAATTGGGAGACCGCGAATCCGGTGTTCGGCCCGAAGCGGGCATCGGGCTCCAGCGGTTTGCCGTCGCGCCCGACGTAGCCGGCAGCATCCAGTTGCCGCTGCAGGGCTTCCACGCCGACACTCCGGTCGCCGGGGCCGAACTTCCCGTCCGCGAATGCACCGCCGGGCTGCGGTTCCGTACGTCCGGACGCGTTGCGGGTCCGGTTCTGCGACTCGTCCCAGAAGCGTTCCGGATCCACCAGTCTTTCCTGTGGATCCCGGACCTGATAGTGCACGTGTTGCGCGTATTGTCCGCTGCCGCCGGGTCCTCGGCCGCCCATGGTGCCGATGGGGTCGCCCGCTTCCACGCGCTGCGGAGGATCGGTCGCCTGCACGGAGCGCGATTCGAGATGGAGGATCTCGTGCAGGTTGCCCTGATCGTCGCGGATCTTCACCGTGCCGTATTGTCCCCCGGAGAACACCACGTCGCCGCTGACCGGCGAATGGACGGTCGGATGCCGCAGGTTCGCGCCGTTCTGACCGCCAACGTAGTTGAAATCGACGCCGCCGTGATCGTCATCGCGACCGTTGATCACGCGGTGCCCGAAATCGCTGGTGATGTGGGGTGCGACGCCGGCTTGAGGCGGCAGCATGGTCCGCATGACTGCGTCGAAGGAGCGCGGGCCGTCGCGGTCCTGCGTCGTCGGCATGTCGGGCTGTGGCGTGTCGCGGCGCAGGGCGACCGCTTCGTCGATCGCCCGCCGGGTCGTGGCGTCCGCGATGCCGGTCTGCTCCAGTCCGGCCTGCCCCTGGAAATCGCGCACAGCGGCTTCGGTCTGCGCGCCGTAGAATCCGGTTGGCGCCAGCCGACGACCTTGCGCGTCCTCGAAGGTATGGCCCAGCGACTCGAGGTTCTGCTGGAGTGT
Source organism: Lysobacteraceae bacterium (assembly GCA_041919595.1). Lineage (GTDB taxonomy): Bacteria > Pseudomonadota > Gammaproteobacteria > Xanthomonadales > Xanthomonadaceae > Lysobacter_I. The sequence goes on along the minus strand of JAYRTK010000045.1, from coordinate 539 downwards.
ACGCACCGCCTGGCCACGTTCGTTGCGCTGCAGCACATCGTCCGCGAGCGCATCCGCGTTGCGTGATGGTGTCCGTGCATGTTCCGTGGTCACGCCGGGCGTGGGGTCCGGTTCGCCGGGCGCAAGCCCGATCCGTTGGCGGACGAACGACTCGTATTGGTCCATGTAAGGCGTGACCTCGGCGCGGGAGATCGCCAATCCGCCGTAATCGCTGCTCGGGCCGTCGTGATGATATTTGTAGACGTGTTCCTCTCCCTCTCCGCGGGAACGCGCCAGATTCAGATTGTCGATGTAATGCGAAACGAGTGCGCCCGCCTGCGCGTCGAGATCGAATCTGTTGGTGGCATTCAGCCCGTAGTGTGCGCCGGTCCGATTGACGAACTGGCCCAGGCCCGAGGCCGAAGTCGTCCCTGCCGCAGCGTCCGGATTGAATCCGGACTCCACGCGCGCGATGGCCAGTACATGCGCGGTCTGGCGTGCATTCAGACCCGCTTCGCGCGAAGCGTCGATCAGGCTGTCGATCACGCGCGACTGCGCTT
>JAYRTK010000044.1:0-15782 GCA_041919595.1 Lysobacteraceae bacterium | reverse complement strand
CAACCTGCAGGAAACCGTGCGCGAAGTCCTCGCCGGCCTCACCCCGCGGGAAGCCAAGGTGCTACGCATGCGCTTCGGCATCGACATGAACACGGATCACACGCTGGAAGAAGTCGGCAAGCAGTTCGACGTGACCCGCGAGCGCATCCGCCAGATCGAAGCCAAGGCCCTGCGCAAACTGCGCCACCCCAGCCGCAGCGAACAACTGCGCAGCTTCCTCGACATCGACTGAGCCGGACGCACAGCACCCCGAAAAAGCCCGCGGTTCGCGGGCTTTTTCATTAGGCTAGAATGATCGTCACCGCAACGGGCCTATAGCTCAACGGTCAGAGCAGGGGACTCATAATCCCTTGGTTCCAGGTTCGAATCCTGGTGGGCCCACCACATAGACCTCCAGCGACATCCCAAAACACCCCACGATGCGCACCAAACCCCGGTATATCCGGGTTTTTTTGTGTCCTAACGTCCCGGCCCGTCCTATTGCATCCCGTCGCCAAGTGAGTAAGGCTGTGAGTACGGCGGCGGCCTTGCCCCCGCCTTACTCACTCGGGCGTTACTACCATGCTGACCGATACCAAGCTGCGCGGACTGAAGCCGAAAGCGAAGGTCTACCGTGTCGCCGACACGAATGGGCTGTGCATCGAAGTGCGCACGACCGGCGCAAAGCTGTGGCGCTACCGCTACCGCTATGCCGGCAAAGCGAGCATGGCCGCATTGGGCGAATACCCGATGATGGGGCTGGCCGATGCGCGCGCGGAACGCGACCGGATGCGCGTGCTGGTGAAAGGCGGGGCGAACCCCGTGTATGTCGCCCGCGTCGAACGTGCCGCGCGGGTGGAACGTGCGGAAACCACATTCGGAGCGGTCGCCATCGAATTGCTGGCGAAACGCGCAAAGGAAGGCTTGGGCGTCGGTTCGGTCAAGCGCGAACGCCGCTTGATCGAAAAAGACATGGCTAGCATTGGTTGCCTGCCCGTGGCCGACGTGACCGCCCCGGCGTTGTTGGCAGCGTTGCGCAAGCTGGAAAAGCGTGGCGTAGTGGAAACAGCCCATCGCGCGCGCACCTTGGCCGGGCAAGTGTTCCGTTATGCCATCGCCACTGGCCGCGCCAAGTACAACCCCGCGGCCGATCTGGCCGGCGCGCTGGAACTTCCCAAGGTGAAGCACTTCGCCAGCATCACGGAGCCGGCCAAGGTGGGCGAACTGCTGCGCACGGTGCAGGGCTATACCGGCTCGCCCGTGACCGTGGCCGCGCTGCGGCTGGCGCCGCTGGTGTTCGTACGGCCGGGTGAATTGAGACAAGCCCGCTGGGCCGATATCGACCTCGACGCCAGCGAATGGCGTTTCATCGCCAGCAAGACCGGCACGCCGCATATCGTGCCGCTGTCGGAACAGGCGGTCGCCATCCTGCGCGACCTGCACCCGCTTACCGGGCGAAGCGAATACGTATTCCCGGGCGTGCGCAGCGCACGGCGCCCGATGAGCGAGAACACGATCAACGCCGCGCTGCGATACATGGGCATCGATGGCGACACGATGAGCGGCCATGGCTTCCGAGCGATGGCGCGGACGATCCTAGACGAAGTGCTGCACTTCCGGCCCGACTACATCGAACACCAGTTGGCGCACGCCGTCCGCGACCCTAACGGCCGCGCCTACAACCGCACCGCCCACCTGCCCGAGCGCCGCAAGATGATGCAGGCATGGGCCGACTATCTCGACCAATTACGCGAAGGCACCGGCAAGGTCTTGCCGATGGCGCGCAAAGCATCCGGCGAAGGCCGGTAAGCAGCGGACGGCCGGGGTGTTACGAGCACCCCGGCCGCCCTCACCACAACCGTTCACTGAGGAACGATCATGGCTCACAGCAGATTATCAGACGCCCGCGCGACCACCGTAGACACCGGCTTTCGGGAGATTCCCGCCGAAGGCATGCGCCTGTTGGCCGTGTCCGCTGGATTGGACAGTCGCACGGCCACGCGCGAGGCAAGCGACCTAGAGGACGCCGTGCGTCGCGTGTTGGCCGGATCGATCGAAGCCGGGACGGACGGCAGCACGGCTTATCTGTGCGAGTTTGCGTTAGAGACGGCCAAGGCATTGCGGGAAGCGGCCGGCTGCGATTAAGCCGGACAGTCTTGCGGCATCCCTTGGCGTCTCTTTAAGCTCTGCATGCATTCAGCCCAAAAGTAATAGCGCTGGAACCAGCCGGCGCTGACGTGCGGCTATGCAGAACGAGGGGCATCAAAATGACGCAGAACGCATATGCCAGCTTTTTTGGTCCGGCCCATGAAGAATACCTGCGGCAGAAGCAAAGGGAGGAAGCGGATAATCGGCGCCACAAGAAGCAAATTGAACGCCTGACACGTTTTGCCATGAAGCTTGATCAACGCGACCTCGCCGAATTGTTCGCGTACCGATCGCAGATGCTTGTAATGGTGAGAAGCATTCTGACAATAAAGAGTGATTCACTTCGCATCGCCAAGCTATTGAATGAGATGCATGCCATTCGTGCTGATGGCTACATAGAGAAGTCTCAGCAGTTTTCTAAAATGGTCGAAAAGAACAGAAACGACCGAAGAAAAGGGGCATTGAAGAGGCACGCGAATGATGAAAAACAAGCTGCAAAGTTAGAAGCAAGAAAATTCTGGGACGAGTGGAAGGCGGGCAAACACAAAAGAATCAGGACAGTAGAACAATTTGCAACTGAAACACAGCGGAAGTGGCCTGTCCTTACCAGCGCCAATGTCATCCGCCGATGGTCTGCGCAATGGACAAAAGAATCTAAGCCGACGCAACCCTGCTAGCAGAGTTGCGACCGTGCTGGCGTGGTGGCAATTGTGCTAGGCGGGTAGCACGATTCCTGCTGCTGCCGCATATCGTAACCATCGCTGCTGACCACAGCGGCCACTATCAACCGATAGCGGCCCGCGCAGATGGGACCACAACGATGACCCGAATTACCGATGAAGCACCGCCGACTGGTGGCCATACTCTCGATCGTCTCCCGCAAGTAAAAGCGCGCACAGGACTAGCGCGGTCCACGATCTATCGGATGATCGCCTGCGGAGAATTCCCGAAGAATCTTAAGCTAACCGGGCGGTGTAGTGCTTGGGACGCTGCCGAGGTAGACGCATGGATTGCTGCCAAGATCGCCGCACGCGACAGCGCAGCGCTTGCAGCGAGTCCGGGCACTACATCGCCAGCGCGCGCGCATGTGAAACATGGCACAGCCTGAATCAAGCCCATGGCTGCTGTACAACACGACGCCGAAAGGTTCCTATCTGCCTTGGCGCCGGATGGAAAGCTGACGTTCCAGACCTTCGACGATAGGAAGCCCGGACGCAAAGAGTTTTCGCGCATCTTGCAAGGCAACTATTGGCACAACGCCGCGAAGTTGGACGAATTGAACGCCAAGGGTGCGGGCTGCTTTGTCATGGTGAACCGTGGCGATTGCAAAGGCCGCAAGGCGACCAGCGTGCAAGCTGTGCGGGCACTATTCCTAGACCTGGACGGGTCGCCGTTAGCCCCGGTACTAGACGCCCCATTTCATCCGGCGATTGTGTGCGAAACGTCGCCAGACAAGTTCCATGCATACTGGCCGATAGCAGGAATGCCTCTAGCTCAGTTCAAGCGCGCGCAGCAAGCGTTAGCCGTTAGGTATCGCGGTGATCCGAAGGTGTGCGACCTGCCGCGCGTCATGCGGTTACCGGGCTATCTGCACATGAAAGGCGAGCCGTTCCGTTCGCGTCTTTTGCACTGCGACCCGGTGAAGCCGTGGAACTGGCCGGACTTCGCGGAGGCGATGGGACTGCCGTATGCGGAGACAGACACGGATGCTCGGCAGTACGTCGAAGGCGAACGGAATTCATCGCTGTATCGCTTCGCCTGTGGGCTCAGGCGCCAAGGGATCGAACAAAGCGAAGCATTGCGCCGCGTGAATGTCACGAACGCCCGCCGATGCACCACCCCGCTGGATACTGCCGAGGTTGAAGCCGTTGTTTCGAGTGCGTGGAATGGTGAACTGCAGGGGTTTGCGATGCTGCCTTACAGCCTGATCGACAGCCCCAAATTCCTGAGTCTCCCCGACGCGGGAAAGTTGGTTTTGATTGCGCTGATTCGTCGTCATAACGGTGTGAATAACGGCCGGCTAACCTTCACTTGGGTTGACGCCCTGCCGTGGAGGCTAGACAGAAGACGGCGACGAAACGGGCTGCGTGCAGCTGAGGAAGCGGGGCTATTGGTGTACACACAGCGAAGCATGCCGGCTAGTGTTGGGCGACCTGCAACGCCTGATCTTTTCTCGCTGCCCTTCCTGTCGGATAGGGGGCAAATTGACCCCTAGGAAGCACACCGGATAGGGGTCAAATCTGTACCCCTTAGATAGATAACAGGCTCACGAGGGGGGAGCTCTGTATGAGGGGAAGAGTTCCAAGAATCACAGAATCGATCTGACAAACTGAAGCCGGCGAAACCTGAAGAATCTGAAGAGGCTAGAACGCAATGAATGACGACGGTTATCTGTCCCGCAATCGCCCATACCTTGCCGCGATGCAACGGCAGCGCCGGGCGAGTATGGTCCGCATTGATTACATGCCCGGCAAGGCCGCTAGGGACGCCATAGAGGCGATGCGAGCGCGGTCACGACCCGGCAGCGTGTCGGCGACCAATAGCGCCGTGATCGATGCGATTGTGGGGGAGTGGGCGCGGCTTACCGGAATACAACAGACGGAAATAGACACTTCCGCAACATCGCCAACAACTCCGGGGGTTGCTGACCAATACGGGCGCATGCGAATAACTTCGGCTTCTGGGACAAGTACGCGCGCGGGTGTGACTTCGGGAAAATTGGCAGAGTGCGCGGGCGTGCAGGCGGGAGCAAGTCCGGCAGCACCGGAACTACGCGACGTATCGCAGGCGCGCGCGTGCGCGATCGACTTCGGTCCGGGAAACGCTAAGGCCCCACCCCTGCCGGCAACGACCGCACCGGAGTTTATCGACGCCTCCATGCGCGCGAATGAGTCCGGGTTATGTCATGCCAAACGCGCGGGCGCGCGCGCGAGCAACTCCGGCAACCTGCCTACTGGGGCGAATCAGGCGCGTGTGATCTGTGGCGCCAAGCGACGCCGTGACGGCCAGCCCTGCCAAGGCTTAAGCGTCCCCGGCAAGCGGCGCTGCAAGTGGCACGGCGGCGCTTCTACAGGCCCTAGAACCGATCTAGGGCGGCGGCGATCGATGGCAAACCTACGGCAGAATTCCACCGTTGAAACCAAGCGACTGATAACTTGAGAACAGAGTCGGAAAGCGGCAAGTCACGGACCGGGGGCAACCGAAGACTCCTTGAGGTTCCTTATGGTGGCTGCTTTCGAGATTGCCGAAGCAAGAATCCCCGTGAGTGGATGACCCTGAACGATCTGGAATTTCGCAGTCCACCATCCCCGCCCCGGCCCATGTTATGTGACAGCTTCCATGTTTCTTGGCAATCTGATACCTATGAATCAGCAGGTTACTGAACGCAGCGAAAGATCAGAGAGCACAGTTTGTCCTATTTGGGCTATTGACATCGTTAATACCTATGTTAACAATGTCGAAAGTCGCCAGGGAGGGCATTGCGAAGGGCAGGAGAGCTAACTTTTGGACACGATTGCTGAATACCAAGGCAGCAAGCTCTCGATTGAGCTGCTTGTTCAGAAAAGCGGAGCATGTCCCACCCGTGATTTCCTCGAAGAACTTTCAGCGTCCGATCGCCGAAAGGTAGATCACCTGTTTCAAATGATGGCAGAGAAAGGAAAGATTACCAATCGGGAAAAATTCAAGAAGGTAGAAGGTAGCGAGAATATTTTTGAATTTAAATCTTTCCAGATACGGCTTTTGTGTTTCTTTGCGCTCGGCGGCCGATTGGTGATATGCCACAGCGCAAAGAAGAAAAAAGATGGTCTTTCGACAAGTGATATTCGCTTCGCCGAAGAATGCCGACGAAGCTTCATGGAGTGACAACGCTATGACGCCTAATGAACGCTGGGCTAGCAGAAATGAAGCCACCGACGAGGCGCTGCGTGAGTCTGAGCGCGAGCGTTTGGCGCTTTGGACACTCGATGCTATCGCCGAATTGATGCAGGAAGCCGGCATTAGCAAAGCTGACATTGCTAGAAAGCTTGGCACGAGTCGGTCTCATGTCACTCAGGTCTTTGCTGGCTCCCGCAATCCTACGCTCAGCACTATTGCTGATCTTGCGTGGGCCTGTGGAAAGCGGGCTGTTGTGAAGTTTGAGCCGATGAAGTCGACCGCATTCATTTCTCAGCCTGTCGTCTCTCAGGCCATCCCACGACTCCGCTTGATTTACGTGAACCCGATTCACATTGAGGAAAGGGGGACGCAAGCTGCAGAGAAACATCGTTACGCGGGTGCATTGTGACTACGAATATTGATCTCGCGAAGAAGATATCGAAGCATGTTGAACTTCAGCTTGTAACGTTGCGCCGGGCCGATATAAGCGCCCACTTTGATCCGTTTGAAATGCCGCCTGAGCTCAGACTTACCCAAGGTTACAGGTGCAGCCACAACGCATCCGAGCACTCGGAACACGGCAGAATCAGCATCTCCGTCGACCTTACTTTTGCGGCTCAATGGCCAAACCAGCCGGATGATGGCGTTGACGCAGTTAGTATTGAGGCGACCTTTTTGCTCGTCTACTCGATCGACCAGTCCATCCCCCTGGAACACGAGTGCCTTGAGCACTTTGCGAACACGAATGGCCCATACAATGTATGGCCGTATTGGCGCGAGCTTGTCCAGACAGGTGCTAGCCGTGTTGGACTTGGGGCAATCACTGTGCCCGTGTTTCGACCGGTTGCATACGAGTTGGACAACCAAGAGCCGCCCGCCGATGAATCGGAAGCTGGCGGACAAAAAAGTAGTTAGCTTCTCTCTGGTATCGCCACGGGCCGACAGCGCGCGCAGTGAGCGGCCAGACCTTGTCACACCGATAGCAGATGAACCTGATACCGGGGGCGGTCGAATCTCTGGGAGCGTAAGTCTGTCGATATGTGCACGCTCCCACGTGTGACAACTTTTTCCAGCGAATCGAATCACCGAATGCCCAATCTGCGCAATCTCTCGCCGGCTGACCAGTCAATGCGCATAATCCGTCGCGGCGCGATCAATCGGAACTGCCGAACTGCGAGCCCTCTGTAGGCAAGCAGGCATTGTCTAAGTCATAGACGCGCAACGCTGACAAAAGTGAGTAACTTTGTGAGTAATGACCGCGCTCTAATGAAAATAAATCAATCTAAATCAATAGGTTGATTCCAGTATTCGGTTGTTGGTGGGCCACATGCCTCCCCGCTTCACGGTGGTGCACTTCACGACAGCGTGGTTCGCACGCTTTGACGCATCACGAACACGTTCCGTCGCCCACGCGCTCGCGATGCGGCCGCGGGCATCTGCCGGGAGATCCGGCGTGCGCTATCGTCCAGCCGGAAAGGTTTTGGCGGTGGCGTGTCGCGGAAGGGCCAGGGAGATCAGCGCGGCCGCGAGCACCAGCAGTGCCGAGAGGATGAGACACATGCCGATGCCTGCGCGTTGGAACACCCAGCCCGACAGGATCGTGCCCAGCAGCCGTCCAAGCGCATTCGCCATGTAGTAGAAGCCCACATCCAGCGAGACACCGTCCTCGGCGGCGCAACTCACGATCAGATAGCTGTGCATCGACGAATTGATCGCGAACAACACCCCGAAGATCGTCAAACCCGCCACGAGAACGACCTGCGGCGAACCGCCGCGCATCAGCTGGAACGCCATCGCGGCGGGGATCACCGCCAGCGCCAGCGCCCAGACGAATGCCGCGCGGCCGTCCGGCACCCTCCCGCTCCGGCGACCGGTGAAACCATCGGTGATATACGGCGCGATCGACTGCACGATGCCGTAACCGATGACCCAGGCGGCGAGGAATCCGCCGACCCTCCAGAAATCCCAGCCCAGCGACGTGGACAGGAACACCGGCAGCGCGACCACGAACCAGACGTCGCGCGCACCGAACAGGCACAGGCGCGCCGCCGACAACAGATTGATCGCCCGGCTCTTCGAGAACAGATCGCGGAACTTCGGTTTCGCCTTCGTTTTGCCGAGATCGCGCTTCAGCAGGATCAGACTCGACACCCAGACCACGAACAGTGCGCCGGCCATGATCGCGATCGCCTGCGCGAAACCCACCGTGGTCAGCAACGCGCCGCCCAGGAAGAAGCCGACGCCCTTCAGCGCGTTCTTCGATCCGGTGAGCGCGGCGACCCAGCGGAACAGCACGCCCTGGCGATCATCCGGCACCAGCAGCTTGATGCTGCTCTTGGCGCTCATCTTGTTGAGATCCTTGGCGATGCCCGACAAGGCCTGGGCGGACATCACCCACGGCACGGTCAGCGACACCGCCGGCACCAGCAGCATCGACAGGGCCACGACCTGCATCGCCAGCCCGATGTTCATGGTGCGGTTCAGACCGATGCGCGCGCCCAGCCAGCCGCCGACCAGATTGGTGACGACGCCGAACACCTCGTAGAACAGGAACAGCATCGCCACCTGCAGCGGGCTGTATCCCAGCGCATGGAAATGCAGCACCACCAGCATGCGCAGCGCACCATCGGTGAGCGTGAACGCCCAGTAGTTGCCGGTGATCAGCAGATACTGGCGAACATCGGGCGAGAAGCGTGACATCGAGGACCTCACCTTCGGGCGCTGCGCCGGCATGCGATCAACCCGCCAGGCCGACCAGCCGCACGAGTTCGGCGGTGCGATTCACGTAGCCCCATTCGTTGTCGTACCAGGCGTAGATCTTCACCTGGGAGCCATTGATCACCATCGTCGACGGGGCATCGACGACGCTCGAACGCGGATCGGTCCGGAAGTCGATCGACACCAGCGGCCGCGTCTCGTAGCCGAGAATCCCTTTCAGTTCGCCTTCGGACGCCTCCTGCAACAGGGCGTTGACCTCCTCGACGGTCGTCGCGCGCTCGACCTCGAACACGCAGTCGGTCAACGACGCGTTCGTCAACGGCACCCGGACCGCATGGCCGTTCAGGCGTCCCTTCAATTCGGGAAAGATTTCCGCGATCGCAGTGGCGGAACCGGTGGACGTCGGAATCAGGCTGCTGCCGCAGGCGCGCGCCCGGCGCAGGTCCTTGTGCGGCGCATCGACGATGACCTGAGTGTTGGTGAGGCTGTGGATCGTGGTCAGGCTGCCGTGGCGGATGCCGATCCCCTCATGGATGACTTTCACCACCGGCGCGAGACAGTTGGTGGTGCAGGATGCCGCCGAGACGATGCGATGCCGTGCGGAATCGAAACGTCGATGATTCACGCCCATCACCACATCCAGCGCACCCGCCGATTTCACCGGCGCGGTCACGACAACGCGCCGCACGCCCTGGTCCAGATACGGCTGCAGCACGTCGGGTTTGCGGAATTTGCCGGACGCCTCGATGACGACATCGCATTCCGACCAGTCGGTCGCGGTGATGTCCTTGTTCCGCGTGACCGGGATGCGGATGCCGTCGATGACGAGCGCATCGCCGTCGTGCGTCGCCTCGTGCCGCCAACGTCCGTGCACCGAATCGAAATTCAACAGGTGCGCGAGCGTCGCGGGATCGCCCGCCGGGTCGTTGATGCGGACGAAGGTGAGGTCGGGATCGCCCCAGGCGGCGCGCAGGGTCAGTCGTCCCATCCGGCCGAAGCCGTTGATGCCAACGTGCAGGGTCATGGTGGAAGGTCCAATGCCAGTGGAGGGATGTCGAAGGATCAGGGAAGGTTCCGTGGCGTGCCCGGCGATCGCGGCACTCGGCCTTCACTCGCCGCAGTGCCTGCCTACACATCCGGAGGCGGACGCAGCGACGGCAGACAGTCGGCCCCGGGGCCGCCACCGCAACAGTCATGGGTCAGGAACTCGATCAGGGCATTCATGCTGTCGAAATCGGCGCGGTAGCAGATATGACGCCCCCGCGGTTCGCCGTGGATCAGACCTGCGGCCACGAGCTCCTTGAGGTGGAAGGACAGGGTCGCGCCGGGCAGGGACAGGCGCTCGGCGATCTCTCCGGCCATCTGGCCTTCACGGCCCGCTTCGACGAGCAGACGGAAGACCGACAGGCGGGTGGTCTGGCCCAGAGCGGCCAACGCGAAGGTGGCGTCTTTTAATTCCATTGTTCCAGAACAGTCGAATGGATGAAGGATGCCGCAGCGACATGACAATCCTGCGACAGCGGGGGCGATCGATGCGCCCATCCCGAAACGCGGGGTCCGTCAGGGTTGCGGGCGTGATGATGCGGGCGGTGAAGCCGCCCCTGCGATGCGTTCGGGGCCGCGCAGACCGCGGCCGGGTGCCGTCAGGCGCGACGCTGCTTGCCGTCGCCGGCGCTTTCGGCGCCGTGGGCGAGACGGAGCAGTTCGACGGACTTGAGGATCTCGACCCGGCGCCCGGTCACGGCGATGACGCCGTCGTCCTGCAGCCGGGTGAACCCGCGACTGACGGTCTCCAGCGCGAGGCCGAGGAAGCGGGCGATGTCTTCGCGGCTCATCGGCAGCTGGAACAGGTGGTCGGACAGACCGACGTTGCGGTAGCGTTCGCCAAGACTGTGCAGGAACAAGGCGATGCGTTCGTTGGCCTGGCGACGGACCAGGATGCCGAGGTGATCGTGATCGCGGCCGACGCTCTGGCCAATCACGCGCAGCAGCTGCTGCTGCAACGCCGGAATCTGCGCGGCGATCGTGGACAGCTGATCGTAGGGAATCTCGCAGACGTGCGCGGCGGACAGCGCCACGCCTTCGCAACGGTGTTCGCCGCTGCCCAGGGCATCGAGGCCAATGAGTTCGCCCGGCAGATGGAAGCCGAGCACCTGTTCCTCGCCGTCCTCGCTGATGCTGACCGATTTGAAGGCGCCGTCGCGGGCGACGAACACCGCGGCCATCGGATCGCCGAGCCGGAACAGGCGTTCGCCGCGGGCGACCGGGCGACGATGCTGGACGATGCGGTCCAGTTGGTGGAGATCATCGGCACCGATGCCGCCGGGCAGGCAGAGCTGGCGGACGGAGCAGTAGGTGCAGCCCCGCCGCAACTGGATCAGATCGAGAACTGGGGAATCGCTCATTGCGGATAGTGTGCCACGGGCGGAGGGATCGACGAACCCGACTTCGGTCCAACATCCCCGGAAGGCGCTTCTTCGCCCCGGGGATACCGCCACGGACCGCCCGCCGTCGCGAATCCTTTATACTGCCCGGGTTGTGCGGCCGTCGCGGCCGCTGCCGGTGCGTCCGCCTTCCGGACCCGCCCTCCGTTCAACCCTCTGTGCCTGCGGGTGAGTCGTGCGCAATTACGATCTGGACTTTCTGAAGCGCTTTTCGATGGTCATCGCCTTCCTGATGGCGTTGACCCTGGGCCTGATCCTGTTCGCGGCCTATCTTCACCACCAACTGCCCCAGTCGGCGAATCCGGTCGAGGTCAAGCGGACCGACGACCGCATCGCCCCGGCCGGCGCGGTCTATGCCGGCGCCACCGGCGCGGCGCAGAAGGCCGCCGCCGACGAAGCCGCCAAGGCCGCCGCCGCCTCGCAGGTCGCCTACGGCGGCACCCTGGACGGCGCGGTGATCTACGGCAACCTCTGCGCCGGCTGCCACAAGTCCGGCGCCGGCGGCGCGCCGAAGCTGGACGCCGCGGGCATCGGCGCCCGCGCCGGCCAGGGCAAGGACACGCTCTACAAGCATGCGATCGAAGGCTTCACCGGCAGTGCCGGCGTGATGCCGGCCAAGGGCGGCAACCCGGCCCTGACCGATGACCAGGTCAAGGCCACGGTCGACTGGATGCTCGAACAGGTCTGACCGGCGCCATCCCGGCCACCTCCGCAACGCCGCCTCCGGGCGGCGTTGTCCGTTTGAAGGCCGGACGGCCCGGAGCAGCAGATTCGCGCCAGGGCGGTTCACGCCGTGACGCCCCAGGGTCGCCCGTTCGGGGCGACAATGTCGATGATTTTCCAATCGGATACCCGCATGCGCCGTCCCGTTTCCGCCCTGTTGTTGACGCTCTGCTGCCTCGGCCCCGCCCTTGCGGTGTCCGCCGACAGCGGGTTGCCGATCGGTCGGATCCAAGGCACCGATGCACGCAGCCCGCGGGTCGGCGAGGACGTCATCGTGGAAGGCGTGGCGACCGCCGCGATGCGGACCCCGCCGCCGGGCGACGCGACGCGCGGCGGATGGTTCCTCCAGGACACCGGCGACGGCGACCCGGCGACCTCGGATGCGGTGTTCGTGCTCGATGCGGACGGCCCGCCGGCAGGCACGCGGGTCCGGATCCGCGGGAAGGTGGTCGAACTGGATGCCGGCAACGGCACGCTCACCGCCCTGCAGCCCCTCGAGGTGACACGCCTCGGCACCGGTCGGCTGCCCGCTCCGACCGTGGTGCGCGAGCCGCCCGCCGACTGGGAGCGCTACGAGGGCATGCGCGTGCGCATCGCCGCGCCGCTGACCGTGGCCGGCACCCATCGTCTTGAAAAATACGGCGAACTGCTGGTCAATTTCGGCGAACGCCTGAGAACTCCCAGCGACGTTGCCGCCCCGGGCGAGGCCGTCCGGGCGCGCGCGGCCGACAATGCACGCCGCTCGCTACGGATCGACGACGGCAGCACCGCCGAGCGCCCGGGCACGGCCTGGTACCTGCCCGCCGAAGGCGCCCCCCGCACCGGCGCCCGCGTGACCGGAGTGGAAGGGGTCGTCGACCAGCGGGGCGGCTTTCTGCTGTTGCCGACCCGGACGCCCCGCTTCGCCCGCGCCGCGCCGCCGAAGGCGCCGAAGGTGCGCGGCGACCTGCGCGTCGCCAGCTTCAATCTCGAGAATTTCTTCAACGGCGACGGCCGCGGCGGCGGCTTCCCGACGCCGCGCGGGGCGCGCACGCCGGCGGAATTCGAGACTCAGCGGGCACGCCTGGTCGCGACCATCCACGGCCTCGACCCGGACATCGCCGCGCTGATGGAACTGGAGAACGACGGCTTCGGACCCGCGTCGGCGATCGCGCAGCTGGTCGAAGCGCTGAACGCCGGCGGCGGCGACTGGCGCTTCGTCGCCACCGACGCCGCGCAGGGCGACGACCAGATCCGGGTCGGCCTCCTCTATCGCGCCTCGCGCGTCGCCCCGGTCGGCGAGGCCGCGACCCTGACCGACGACCTGTTCGGCCGCCGCAACCGGCCGCCGCTGGCGCAGAGCTTCCGCGCCGGCGACGGGCCGGTGTTCACGGTCGTCGCCAACCACTTCAAGTCCAAGGGATGCGGCGAAGCGACCGGGCCCGACGCCGACCAGAAGGACGGCCAGGGCTGCTGGAACGTCACACGGACCATTTCCGCGCGCCGGCTCGATACCTGGCTGCGCACCGATCCGACTCGATCCGGCAGCGATCTCACGCTGATCGTCGGTGATCTGAACGCATACACCATGGAAGACCCGGTGCGCACGCTGACCGCGGCGGGCTGGCGCGACGCCTTCGCCGGACAGCGCGGCGAAGCCCCCTACAGCTACGTCTTCGACGGCCAGAGCGGGCGCCTGGACCATGCCCTGCTCAGCCCGACCCTGGCGGCGCGGCTCGCCGGCGCGGCGGAATGGCACAGCAACGCCGACGAGCCCGACGACCGCGGCTATCAGGCACGCCCCGGACAGCGCACGCCCTGGCGCAGTTCCGACCACGATCCGCTGGTGGTCGGACTCCGGCTGCGGACCCCCTGAACCGGGCGCCGTCTATCATGGCCACCATGCCCGCTCCCGCCTTCCCCGATGTCGCCACGACCCTGCGCCTGCCGGGCCCCGCGGGCGCACTCGAGGTCGCAGTCGATCCGCCGGAGGCCGATGCGGTCCCACGCCCCTTGGTGGCGGTGCTCTGCCATCCGCTGCCGACCGAAGGCGGCACGATGCACAACAAGGTGGTGACCATGGCCGCGCGCAGTCTGCGCGAGCTGGGCGCAACCACCGTGCGCTTCAACTTCCGCGGCACCGGCCATTCCGAGGGCACGTTCGATCACGGCGAAGGCGAGCTCGACGATCTGCGCGCGGTCGTCGCCTGGGTCCGCGCCGCGCGTCCGCACAGCGCGCTGTGGCTGGGCGGCTTCAGCTTCGGCGCCTATGTCAGCCTGCGCGGCGCGATGGAACTGCGTCCGTCGCTGCTGCTGTCGATCGCGCCGCCGGCAGGCCGCTGGGGATTCGAACGCATCGCCACGCCGACCATGCCATGGCTGGTGGTGCAGGGCGAAGAGGACGAGATCGTCGATCCGCAGGCGGTGTACGACTGGCTGGCGGGCATCGGCGCCGACGCCGAACTCGTGCGCATGCCCGAGACCAGTCATTTCTTCCATCGCAAGCTGATGGACCTGCGGGGCGCGATCAAGCACGGCGTCCAGCGTTTCCTGCCGGAGCCGGGCGACCGCGCATGACTCCCGCACCGGCGGCACCGTCCGCGCGTTATGCCGCCGGCGTGGCCCGCGGCGACTGGAGCGACGATCCCGCGCAGCATGCCGCGCTGCACGAACTCGATCGCCTGCACGCCGTGCTGTCCGCGCCGACGCCGCGCAAGGGCCTGCTCGACGCGCTGTTCGGCAAACCGGTGACGCCCTCGCCGAACGGCCTGTACCTGTGGGGCGGTGTCGGCCGCGGCAAAACCTTCCTGATCGATCTGTTCTATGCCGGACTGCCGATCCGCGAGAAGCGGCGCACGCATTTCCATCGCTTCATGCGCGAAGTGCACGAGCGCCTGCGCGCGCACGCCGGCGAACGCGACCCGCTGGCGGCGATCGCGCGCGAGTGGCGCAGCGCGCTGCGGGTGCTGGTCCTCGATGAATTCTTCGTCAGCGACATCGGCGACGCGATGCTGCTCGGACGGCTGCTGGAGCGGCTGTTCGACGAAGGCACCATCCTCGTCACCAGTTCCAACGCGGCACCGTCCGACCTCTACAGGGATGGATTGCAGCGCGCGCGTTTCCTGCCGGCGATCGCGCTGATCGAACGCCACTGCAACATCATCCATCTCGATTCACCCAACGACTACCGGCTGCGTGCGCTCACCCGTTCGCCGGTCTATCGCGCACCGCTCGATGCCGACAGCGACACCTGGCTGGAATCGCGCTGGCAGGAACTGCGCGGCGACAACGACCACCGCGACGCGGGGATCGAGATCGACGGTCGCCGGATCGCGGTCCGCGCGCGCGCCAAGGGCATGGCGTGGTTCGATTTCGAGGCGCTGTGCGAAGGCCCGCGCGGCAGCGCCGATTACATCGAGATCGCCACCGAATTCCACACGCTCCTGCTCGGCGGCGTACCGGTGTTCGACGCGACCCGCGACGATGCCGCACGCCGTTTCGTGACCCTGATCGATGAGCTCTACGACCGGCGGGTGAATCTGGTCTGCAGCGCCGATGCCGCGCCGCTGGCGCTGTACCGCGGCGAGCGCCTAGCCGCCGCATTCGAACGCACGGCTTCGCGCCTGATCGAGATGCAGAGCGCGGAATATCTCGCGCTCGAACATCAGGGCTGAATGCCGACGCGCGCACGAAACGCATGTGAAACATGCACGTTTCGCATGCAATCGATTGACGGCATCAATGCTGCGATGCGGCGAACATGCAGTTATACACGCGGTTGCATACGCGGCAAACCCTATGCTAATACTGGTTCCGCTCTGCGCACGGAACGTCATGGAATGACCTGATTTCCGCAAGGACATCGAGCCCGTCCCCAACGACTCTCCTGGCCGGAGCGCGGTGCGCGCCCCGACG
>JAYRTK010000043.1:0-15849 GCA_041919595.1 Lysobacteraceae bacterium | reverse complement strand
AGGTGCGGCAGCCGATCCATGCGCGTTCGGTCGGGCGCTGGCGGAACTACCCGGCGTGGTTCAACGCGGATTGAGGTCGCAGTGTCCGCCACCGCCCGGTGCCGTGGCGCGCACGGGACGATCGCGGTGTCGCAGGGAACAGCGTGCCCTCAATGCGTCGTGCCGCCGCCGATGCGGCGGTCGCGGCGGGTCGTCAGCGCGGTGGCGATCGCGATGCGCAGTCCCTCGACGATCGCGTCGAGCGGCATCGATGGAATGCCCGGCCGGTTCTCGACCTGTTCCGGAGTGAAGGGGACATGCACGAATCCGCCGCGCGGACGCGGGGCCGGCATGCGCGCCAACGCGTGCATCAGCGCGTAGAACACCTGGTTGCAGACGAAGGTGCCGGCGGTCTGCGAGATCTCCGCGGCGATGCCCGCCGCACGCAGATCGGCATGCATCGCCTTGATCGGCAGGGTCGAGAAATACGCGGCGGGGCCGCCGCGCACCACCGGCACATCCACCGGTTGCGCGCCGTCGTTGTCGGCGATGCGCGCGTCGATGACGTTGATCGCCACCCGTTCCAGCGAGAGGGCCGGACGGCCGCCCGCCAGGCCCACGCACAGCACCAGCGACGGACGATGCCTGCGGATCGCGGCCCGCAGCAGTCGGGGCGCACGCGCGAACGCGGTCGGCAGTTGCAGGCTTTCGATGCGATGACCGGCCACGCATCGGTCGTGCAGTCCTTCGACCGCACGCCAACTGGGGTTACCCCCGTCGCCTCCGAACGGATCGAAGCCGGTGAGCAGGACGGTACGGGGACGGAGCGTTCGCATGCGCGGCTTCAGCGGAGGATGGTTCAGCGGGAGATGGGTTCAGCGGAACACGATGAAATACATCAGCGCGATGTTGCACGCCAGCAGCAGCGCGCCGGTGCGCCACTGCGCGCGGATCACGCCGTAGGGGTCCTTCAGTTCGAGCAACGCGGCGGGCACGAGATTGAAGTTCGCCGCCATCGGTGTCATCAGCGTGCCGCAGTAACCGGAGAGCATGCCGATCGCCGCCATCGATGCGGCGTCGGCGCCGTGCAGTTCGACCAGCAGCGGCAGGCCGATGCCGGCGGTCATCACCGGGAACGCGGCGAAGGCGTTGCCCATCACGATCGTGAACGCGGCCATGCCCACGGCGTAGGCGACGACCACGAGCAGCGCGTTGTCGACCGGGATGACGGCGCGCACCGCCCCCGAGACCGCATGGCCGACGCCCGCGGCCTCGAACACGCTGCCCAGCGTGGCCAGCAGCAGCGGCAACAGCGCCGCCCAGCCGATCGCATCGACCAATCGTCGCGATTGCTCGATCCCGCTGGCCGGTGTCTGCCGCAACTGCGCGCAGGCCAGCGCGAGCGCGAGCACGCAGGCGATGGCCAGTGAGGTCAGGGTCGCGGTATTGGCGTTCTCGAACAACGGCCGGCCGCCGATCGCGAGGTGCTTGAGCGTGAGCGTGCCGAGGAGGGTGATCGCGGGAATCGCCAGCGCGGGCAGGAACAACCGGTGGCCGAGGCGTGCGGCATCGCGGCGTTTCTCTTCGGAACTGCTCTCGCGATAACGGCCGGTGCGCAGGCCGCCGAATCCGGCCAGCAGGACCAGCACGACCACGCAGACACCGACGATCCGCACCGGCATGCGTTCCGCCGCGAACAGCAGCAGCGACAGCAGTGCCCAGAACAGCGCGGTGGTGTGACGGCGCGGATTGCCCGTGTCGCGCAGGCCTTGCCAGGCGAGCAGGCCGAAATACGCGCCGAGCAGCCAGTAGACGGGCGTCAGCGGGATCATGGCGTCCGCTCCGGCGACGCATGTCCTGCGGCCGCATCGTGGGCCGCGCGCCGGGCGATGGCCTGCTCCAGACGGTGGATGCGCCAGGCATGGATGACGAAGGCGCAGAGCGCGGTCGGAATGCCCCACAGCGCGATGTGCAGCGGGTCCAGTTGGCGTCCGTGGTCCGCGAAGAACGCCTGGATCAGCAGCACCGCACCGAAGGCGATGAAAATGTCCTCGCCGAAGAACAGGCCGACGTTGTCGGTGCCGGCGGCCATGGCGCGGATGCGCTCGCGTTCGGCGTCGGTCAGCGCGCCATGCCTGGCTTCGGCGGTGGCTTCCGACATCGGCGCGATCAGCGGACGCACGGTCTGCGGATGACCGCCGACGCTGGTCAGGCCGAGCGCCGAGAGCAGTTGCCGCAGGACCAGGTAGAGCGTGAGCAGACGGGTCATCGTCGCCCCGCGCAGGCCCGCGATCCAGGCCTGGGTGTGTTCCTTCAGCCCGTGGCGTTCGAGCAGACCGATCACCGGCAGGGTCAGCAGGAACAGCAGCAGGAAGCGCTTCTCGGTGAAGGCCTTGCCGAGGATGTCCAGGACCTCCAGCGGCGAGAGCTTCGCCGTGAGGCCGGTGATGAAGCCCGCGGCGACGACGATCAGCGCCGGATTCAGGCGCAGGGCGAAGCCGAGCACCACCGCGGCGACGCCGATGAGCGGCCAGTAATTGACGAGTGCGGTGTCCATGCGTGGGCTCAGTCGAGTGCGACGACGGTGATGTCGAAACGCTGCAGTCGCGCACGCACCGCCTGCGCGACCGCCACGGCGTCGGCGCGATCGCCGTGCAGGCAGAGGGTGTCGGCGCGCAGCATCAGCGGGCGTCCGCGATCGTCCCGGGCCAGACCGACCGAGGCCAGCAGGAAGGCGCGCTCGGCGACCTCGGCCGGCGATGCGATCACCGCGCCCGGGCGGTCGCGCGGCAGCAGGCGACCGTCGGTGTCGTAGCCGCGGTCGGGAAAGACCTCGTGCGCGACCGTCATGCCCAGCGTGCGCGCGATGTTCAGCATTTCCGAGCCGGAGAGGCCGACCAGCCGCAGCGTCGGATCGATCCGCTGCACCGTGCGCGCCACCGCGGCAGCGACCTCCACATCGCGTGCGGCGCGGTTGTACAGCGCGCCGTGCAGCTTCACGTGGCGCACCGGCGCGTCCTGCGCGCGGGCCAGCGCCAGGAAGCGTTCGAGCTGTTCCTGCAGCAGCGTCACGATTTCCCGTGCCGATTGCCCGGTTTCGCGCCGGCCGAAATGCGCGCGATCGGCATAGCCCGGATGCGCGCCGACCGCGACGCCGTGCGTCGCGCACAGGCGCAGGGTCGCGACGAGCGTGTCGTCGTCGCCGGCATGCGCGCCGCAGGCGATGTTCACGGAGGAGATCAGCGGCACGAGGTCGGCATCGTGGCCGCAGCCCTCGCCGAGATCGCAGTTGAGGTCGATGGTGTGCATGGTTCGGGATGCGGGAGCGGGAGAAGGCGGGGCGATGATGGGGTGATGATGATGGGGGCGGATGCGCCGATGCGCCGTTTCAAGCATGCTGCGGATCTGTTGGCGCTCCGTTTTCCTCGTGTGCCCGATTCGCTTCAAAGGGCGCGTCGGGCGTCGGTTCGGGGGACGCTCCGACGGTCGCACCGACGGCCTCGATCATGATCGTCGCACGCGCCAGTGCCGCCTGACGCTGTCGACGCAGCCGGGCGGCGTCGGCGACGTTCGCCGTTGCGAACCGCAGCGTGTCGCCCGCCCGCAACTGCGCCAGCCGCCACAGGTCGGCGGTGATGACGTCGCCGAGCCGCGGATAGCCGCCGATGGTCTGGGCGTCGGCCAGCAGCACGATCGGCTGGCCGTCGGGTGGCAGCTGGATCGTGCCCGGCGCGACCGGCGCCGACAGCCGGTCCCGCGGTTCGCAGGTCAAGGGCATGCCGGCGCAGCGCAGGCCCTGGCGATCGCTGCGCGGATCGACGCGCCAGGTCCTCGCCAGCAGCGCCGCGCACGCCTGCGCATCCGTGGGCACGACGCGTATCGGCGCGGTGGCCGGGATGTCGGCGTCGAGATCGATCCACCATGCGGGATGCGTCGGTGAGACGACTGCCGGCGTCGTGTGCGGGCCGAGTTCCAGCTCGTCGTCGCGCCTCAGCGCCCGGCCGGCGAACCCACCGAAGCCGCCGCGCAGATCGGTGCCGCGACCGCCGAGCACGGGCGGCACGGCGATGCCGCCGCCGATGGCCAGCCAGGCGCGCAGGCCCGTGCGCAGCGTACCGATGCGCAGCGTGCCCGGCGGCAATGCGACCGGGCGCCCGTGCGGGACCGCGACGCGCGTGCCGTCGCGCGCGCCCTCGAACCGCATCTCCGTCCGTGCGCCGCACAGGGCGATGCGCAGCGGCCGATCGAACGCGAGCGTCGGCCCGGTCATGGTCAATTCGAGCACCGCCGCGTCGTCGGGGTTGCCGACCAGGCGGTTCGCCAATCGCGCCTGCAGGGGATCGAGCACACCGCCGACGCTGACGCCGAGATGACGCCAGCCCGGGCGCCCCGCGTCCTGCACCGTCGTCAACGCGCCGGGCGCGAGGACCCGCAGTGTCGTCATGCCCATGCATCCGGCCGGGCGAAGTCGTCGGCCGCGATCGGCCGGAAGCGCACGCGATCGCCGGGCGCGAGCAGCGAAGGCATCGCGCGTGCGGGATCGAACAGCCGCAGCGGCGTGCGTCCGAGCAGCCGCCAGCCACCGGGACTTTCGCGCGGATAGAGGCCGGTCTGGGCGCCGCCGATGGCGACGCTGCCCGCGGGGACGCGCGTGCGCGGCGTCGCCAGACGGGGCAGGGCGAGCGCGGGATCGAGTCCCGAAAGATAGGGAAATCCCGGCGCGAAACCGATCATCGCCACGGTGTAGGTCGCGGCGCAGTGGCGTGCGACCAGCACGTCCGGTGTCAGTCCCAGTTCGGCCGCCGCGGCATCGAGGTCCTCTCCGAACGCGCCGCCGTAGACGACCGGAATCTCGACGCAGCGCGCCGGCGTGTCGTTGTCGTCGGGCGTTCCGACGGCGGCGAGTAGTGCATCGAGCCGGCGTCGCGCCGCGTCCGCGTCGATCGCGTCGGGATCGAAGAACACCGCCAGCGTGGCGTAGGCCGGGACCAGATCGCGCACCCACGGCAGCCCGGCGGTGCGGATGCGCGCGACGGCGCGATGGACGCGGGCATTGGCCTCCGGATCGACGGGCGGCGTTTCCGCGCCGAAGGACAGGAGCAGCGCATCGTCGGCGAGCCGCTCGCAGGGCGTCGCGGTCATTCGGCTGCGGTCGTCCGGTCCGGAACGCGGCGTCGGAAGCGCATCGCGAGGCTCAGGCCGACAGCGCCGCGCGCAGGGATTCGACCCGTTCGACCAGTTGTTCCGGCGAATACGGCTGCGCGGTCGCGGTGCCCCATACCGGTCGCGGCCAGGCGATGTCCTCGCGATAGCGGGCGATGACGTGCACATGCAGTTGCGGAACGACATTGCCCAGCGCCGCGACGTTGAGCTTGTGCGGCTTCACCGTCGCCTGCAGCGCGCGGCAGGCGCGGTCGATCTCGCCGGTCAGCTGCGCCTGCTGGGCGGAGGTCAGATCGGTCAGCTCCACCGCGTTCTCGACCCGAGGCACCAGGATCAGCCACGGGTGATGGGCGTCGTCCATCAACCGCACCTCGCAGAGCGGCCAGTGCGCGAGCGGGTGGGTGTCGTCGGCCAGTTGCGGGTGCAGATGCCAGCCGGACGGTGCGGCCTGGGCGTGTCGGGTCATCGCAGATGCTCCGTCAGGAACGCGAGGGTGCGGGCCCACGCCAGCGCGGCGCTGTCGGCGTCGTAATCGGCGCGCTCATCGCAATGGAAACCGTGTCCGGCGGGATAGACATGGATCTCGGCCTCGGGATGGTGCAGGCGGTGCTTCTGCACGTCCTCGGGCGGGATCAGCGTGTCGCGTTCGCCGAAGTGGAACTGCATCGGGGCCAGCGCGGGTTCGCCGAGGAAGGGCACGCTGCGTCCGCCGTAGTAGGTGACCGAAGTCAGATGCAGCCGGGTATTGGCGAGCATCGCCACGGTGCCGCCCCAGCAGAATCCGACCGTGCCGACCCGGTGTCCGGATTCGCGCAGCCAGCGCGCGGCGGCGCTCACCACCTTCAGGGCGCGCTCGAAGCCGAGGTTGGTGGCGTAATCGCGGCCGCGGGTGACGCCGGCCTCGTCGTAGCGCAGTTCGGTGCCGGGGCGGACCAGATCGAACAGCGCCGGCGCCATCGCGGTGAAACCGGCTTCGGCGAAACGATCGGTGACCTCGCGGATATGCGCGTTCACCCCGAAAATTTCCTGGATCACGACCACCGCGCCCTTGGGGGGCGTGTCGGACCGGGCCAGCCAGGCCTGCACCGGGCCTTCGGGGGTCGTCAACGGAATCCACTCGCCCATGCGTCTGCTCGCTCGTTGCCGGAGGCGTTCATCCTACCCCCGCGGGCGGTCGGCCGGGCAGGGCGGTCCGGACGGTATACTGCGCGGTCACCTCCCGACCGCCCGGGGCCGTTGCTCGGCCTCCTCTCGCCCATGTCCGCCACCGAACCCTCCCGCGGCCGCAAGGTCGGCTTCGTCAGCCTCGGCTGACCCAAGGATATCGTGGGAAAACTGCGTGCAATTGTTTGATTTGCAAAGAAAAACCCCGAAAATTTCGGGGTTTTTCTTGTTCTTGGCTTGGCTACTTCAGTGCCAAACCGTCTTGTTGGGTGCTTGGTAAAGGCTCGACACGTTCAACGAGCAAAAGACGCGGTTTCCCGTTCTTGTCTGCCTCGTACTCGCCGTATACACGAGCAAATTCACCAAGCATGCTCTTTGCAGCGTTGCTATCAAGCGTGGGTAGCACACACCGCAAACTCCCCACTCCCGGCACATTACGGAGATGAAGCCGATTGGCATCGAGGTCGATTTCCCGAACCTCTCCTACAAAGGTGCCTTGCTTGTGATTGATCAGGGTCGGCCGCTTGAGGGCATCTGCGAGCACGACTCGTTCGCGCTGAGAGAGAGTCCCGTGTGATCCGCCCGGAGCGGCGATGTCTAAGGTATGAATCCCTTTGCGCCCAGTCGGAGACATCTTATGCAATGCCTCGATGGTGGCATCGCGCTCCGCTGCATCCGGTAACAATTCAGCCACCAAGGGAGATAGAGCTTCATCGTCAATTGCATCGCTGACTGACGGAAGAAGTTTCACGGCCTCTTTAATCCGCGCGAATACTGGCTCGTCATCGAATGAAAGTAAGCCGACTTCTGGTGGGGCGATAGCAAAGCCAAGATACAAGCTGCCGGGTGCTAGGCCCGTCAGGCGCAAGTCAAGCGCGCCTGCCAGTTTTTTTGCATTGCGTTCTTGTAGATCAAAGAGCGCGCCTGACAACTTGCGGATAGCCTGCTCTGTAGTTCCAGCTAACCAATTGAACGCAGACAAGCTAGGTGCACTGTCGCGTACGGCAGGGCCTTCGGCATGGAAAATTAGGTCAGACGTTCTGAGTAGGTTCTCAAGAGGAAAGCTAGTACGGATGAGGTCCAGCAGCGCGCTCTCGTTTGCTGCAACAAGCTCGGCCGCAGTGACAGGCTGGCCGTGCTTCTCAGCAAGTTGACCCATCGCCACCATGTTTTCCAGCAGTGCGCGGAAGTACTCGTTTGTGATGGTGTCTGTGGTCATGGCAGCACTCTCAGGATGCCTTTTCTTTGCTTTTCGTTTATATGAAATTCTGCAGCGGCTTTTGGCCCGACATACTGGAAATACTCTGAAAGATCTCCTGGTAGCTCTGGGTGGCGCGGATACGCGTCCACCTTGTAGGTGGCCTTGATACTTGGGTTCCGTCGGTAAAGAGGCAACATGATCGGCAAGGCATCAGCTAACGGCCACTCCGAAAAATCCACTACGACGTCAATGTCGGATGGATAGTCTTTGTTTCTCGTAAAGCTGCCATCAATCCATACAGACAGCTTGCTATGTGGGCGGACCTCTGCATCTAGAAAGGATTGAAGTCCATTCCAGAGTTCGCGTCGTAGGGGGCTGTTACAGAATGCCGCTTCCGCTTCAGGCAGCGTGCAGTCCCATACGCCGGGTGGAAGCATTCCGTTTTCGTCAAGTGCGGGTATCCCTTTTCCGCCTTCCGAGAGCATCCCCTGTCTCCGTCTCATGGCCTGAGAGGGATTCTTGCATGCCAGATAGGTCTCCGGTCACTTCGCATGAGGGAGTCGTCGCTGCCAAGCATCTGAGTGCCCGAACCCGGTTGTGTGTAGCGGTTAGAATGCCCGGCTTGTTTCCGATAGCTGTGGGTATCGGGCGTGTGATCAATCGATGCCTCGGATTGAATCGACCTAGCGCTTTGGGCACGCCCAAAGATACAGATAGATTCATTTTATCTAATAAATTCAAATTGATAGAATGCATTTCTGAGGCATTGGTTGAGAAATCGAGGCGAAAAATTTCTGGCTGAAAAAATCCTTATTAAACAAGAAGATATGAGAAAAAAGCAGCCGAAAATAGGCATGGTTTCGCTCGGATGTCCCAAGGCTCTCGTCGACTCCGAGCGCATCCTCACCCAGCTCAAGGTCGAGGGCTACGACATCGTCCAGACCTACGATGCCGCCGACGTGGTGGTGGTCAACACCTGCGGCTTCATCGATTCTGCGGTCGCCGAATCGCTCGACGCCATCGGCGAGGCGATGGCCGAAAACGGCAAGGTCATCGTCACCGGTTGCCTCGGCAAGCGTCCCGAGCAGATCCGCGAGGCGCATCCCGATGTGCTCGCGATCACCGGCCCGCAGGATTACCGCAGCGTGATGCAGGCGGTGTACCAGGCGCTGCCGCCGAGCCACGACCCGTTCACCGATCTGGTGCCGCGCCGCGTCGAGGCGGACGACATCGGCATCAAGCTCACGCCGAAACATTACGCGTATCTCAAGATTTCCGAAGGCTGCAATCACCGCTGCAGTTTCTGCATCATTCCGTCGATGCGCGGCGATCTGGTGTCGCGGCCGGTCGACGAAGTCCTGCGCGAGGCGGAAAAACTCGCGATGGGCGGCGTGAAGGAACTGCTGGTGATCTCGCAGGACACCAGCGCCTACGGCGTGGACGTGAAATACGCCGAGCGCACGTGGCGCGGCAGGGCTTACCAGACGCGGATGAAGGCGCTGTGCGAAGGCTTGTCGGAACTGGGCCTGTGGACGCGGCTGCACTACGTGTATCCGTATCCGCACGTCGACGACATCATCCCGCTGATGGCGGACCGCAATGCCGACGGCCTGCCGAAACTGCTGCCGTATCTCGACATTCCGTTCCAGCACGCCAGCCCGCGCGTGCTGAAGCTGATGAAACGTCCGGGTGCGGTCGACAAGACGCTCGAACGCATCCAGCGCTGGCGCGACATCTGCCCGGACATCACGATCCGCAGCACCTTCATCGTCGGCTTTCCCGGCGAGACCGAGGCCGAGTTCGAGGAATTGCTGGATTTCCTCGACGAAGCACAGCTCGATCGCGTCGGCGCCTTCGCCTATTCGCCGGTGGAGGGCGCGGCCGCCAACGCGCTGCCCGATCCGGTGCCGGAAGACGTGAAACAGGAGCGTCTCGCGCGCTTCATGGCGCGTCAGGCCGAGATCTCCGAAGCCAAGCTCGCCGACAAGATCGGTACCGTGCAGCGCTGCCTCGTGGACCAGATGGATGGCGAACTGGCGATCGCGCGCTCGATGGCCGATGCGCCGGAGATCGACGGTCTGGTGCAGATCCAGAACGGTTTCGAGGCCGGCCTCAGGCCCGGCGAATTCGTCGATGTCGAGATCATGGGCAGCGACGAACACGATCTCTACGGCGAAGTGTCGTTCGAGGATTGATCGGGCGGCGATGGCCAAACGCCGCTTCCTCGCACCATCGCGCGACGTCGATCCCGCGGTGTTCGATCATCCGGTGTTCGCCGGTTACGCGGCGTATCGCGACTGGTTCACGGCGGCCGATTGGCCGTCCATCGATGCGCTGAATGCCGCGATGCCGCGTGCGGAGCGTCGTTTCGTCGTCCAGGACGACGCGCTGCTCGACGATGGCCTGCACTACGAAACCCGCATCGCCGCAGGCCGGATCGCCACCCGTCCGGAGAACTGGCACGACCTGTTCAACGCCGCCGTCTGGTGTCGTTACACGGCGCTGAAGCGGGCGTTCAACGCGCGGCAGTGCGCGCATATCGCGATCATGGGGCCGCGCGAACGCAACCGCGCCCAGTACGCGCTGACCCAGTTCGACGAAGCCGGTGCGATCGTGCGGCTGCGCGATCCGTCGCTGTTGCCGCTGTGGGACCGCCACGACTGGACTGCGCTGTTCCTCGACCGCGCCGAAGCCTGGCGTGACGGCGATATCGCGATCGTCGCCGTGGTCGGTCATGCGTTGCTGGAAATGGCGCTGGTGCCCGAACTGTTTCCGGTCGGGAAATGCCTGCTCGTATCCGGCGATGCCGATGACACGACCTGCCTCGCGCACGTTGCGGAAGCCATCGCCGCGGGCCGCGTCCTCGACGATCCGCAGGAACTCCGCCCGCTGCCGCTGGCCGGCATTCCGGGCTGGCGGTCGGGGCAGGATGCGGACTTCTATGCCGGCGCCGGCTGTTTCCAGCCGGTGCGTGCGGGACGCGTGTATCCGCTGCCGCTGGGGACGGCCTAGCGCGTCGCGACCCTGCCGACACGCGGTTGTCCGCCGATGCCGCGATCCGACGTACCATCGGAATCGTCGTTCCCTTCCGCCGTCGCCGAGCCTGCCGCCATGTCCGCCAGAGGGCTGCCAGTCCTGTTGCCACCAGTTCTGTTCCTGTCGATGGTCGCGATGATGGCGGCCGCCGCCGGGCGCATCCCTCCGCCGTCGCCGAGCGCGGAGGCGTTGGCGGCCTACATGCCCGACGGCGCGAAGATCGAAACCCGACTCGACGCGGACGTCACCGGCGATGGCATGGCCGATGTGGTCTTCATCGCGGCGAACGACGAAGTCCGCGTCCTCAAGGTGATGGCCGCCTACAGCGACGAGTTCAACAACGGCCACGAACCGATCGGCGAGGCCGCGATGGAGCCCGATCCGCTCGGCGCGGCATCGCTCGGCGTGAAGAAGGGCGTGCTGCTGGTCGAGGATCTCACGGGCGGCACCACCGCGATCCAGTCGCTGTACCGCTATCGTTTCGATCCGAAGCTGCGCCGCATGCGCCTGATCGGCGACGATGTCACGCTGTACAGCCGCACGAATGCCCATGATGCGACGGCGATCAGCACCAATCGCTTGACCGGTGCGCAGATCGTGACCCGCAGCGTGGTCGGCGAGGACGGTTACACCGATCGGCCGCCGCAGAAGAAGACGGTTCCAACCGCGCCGGTCTACATGGAAGACGCGCCATCGCCGGTGGAGACGTTGGGCTGGGGCGACTGATCCGTTTCAGCGCGGCGGATTCAACGCGGCAGATTCAACGCGGCAGATTCAACGCGGCAGATTCAAGGTGTCGCGACAGCGCGGGTTGACGCGAGACGGTGACGGTGGTTGAAGGCGATCGCCAGCAGAACGTCGGAGAGCCGCCTTCGCGATCCATCCGGCAGTGAATGACGCGGCTAGTTCGCGGGTCTGGGCAACGCGGCGATGTCCCGGACCAGGCCGATTCCGATTTCGGACGAGCGCAGGCTGGACGGGTGTGCGGCACTCGCACCACCGGTGCCGAGCGGGCTCAGACTGAGCTGGCCCGCGCAGTTCTGCGAGACCTGGGCCGCCGCGCCGTGTCCACCGAAGACCTCGCGGACCTTGTCCAATCCGCGGCGCACCGCATTGGGCCGATGCACGATGCGCATGGTCCTGCAATCCCGGCTCCAGACCCGCATGGCCAGTCCCTCGTTGGCCAGTCTCCGACTCTCGGCCGCTTCCCACTCGGCGACGCTGGGCAAACGATACGGCTGGCCGCTCTGTTCGCTGAACCAGCGTGCGAAATCCCTGGCGTCGCCGTAGGTCACGCATCGCGCGGCGGTCGTCGTTGCGGCCTCTCCTTCGCAGGCGGCAGGCTTGAGTCCCGTCGCCTTGGCGTAGCGCGCATACAGCGCGGCGCTGACCGGCGTCAGGCTGACCGCCAGTCCCTTGCTGGTGTAGGTCGGCGCTTTGACCACGCCGAGTCTGGGGCCGTCGGCGTCGACGATGCCCTCTGCGCGCCTGGGGATCTGTCGCAGCAGGTCCCGCCGCGCGATCAATCCGGCGCTCGGTTGCGCGATCAGCGGCAACAGCGGCAACGCTGGTTCGGCGAGGCTTCGATCGTAGGCCGCGATCGCCGTATCGAATTGCGCGCGGAGCGCGCCGTCGAGGTGTTTCGCCACCGCTGCCCGCGTCGCCGGCGCGCTGCCCAGGCGCACGCTGGCGTCGTGCCAGCCGGTGTAGCGGCGCTCGACTTCGCCCCAGCGACGCGCATCGATCGCAGTAAGCACCTGCAGCCGCAACGTGTCTTCCAGCCGGGCGCGAAGCCGGTCGAAATCCGCCTGTTTCGGGGCCGCGATCAGGCCGTCCAGCGCGTTCGGGCGGTCGGGCGGCAGCAGGCGATCGGTGGCGATCAACTGGTCGATCTCGGCTGCGGTCATTCTCTTCGCGTTGGGCCACAGCGCCCATGTCGCCAGCCCGAGCGCCAGCGTGCCGGCCAGGGCCGCGACCGCGAGCCCTCGGCCCGCGATCAGCGGTGGTGTCTCCGGTATGCGGCCGAGCGCCGTCGCCATCTCCAGCGCGGTCTGGAAGCGCTGTGCCGGCTGGCGGGCCAGCGCCTTGTCGATGAAGCCCTGCCAGTGCGCGCGGTCCTTCGGCAGGCGCGGGACCTTCTGCTCCATCTGGGCGATCGCGATCTCGACCGCGTCAGCGCCGCGGAACGGCAGACTGCCGGTCAGCAACTCATAGGCGAGCACGCCCACGCTGTACAGATCCGTGCGTGCATCCACCGGCATCCCGCGCGCCTGTTCGGGGCTCATGTAGCCGGTCGAACCCACCGTCAGGCCCACCTGCGTCAGGCGTTCGCTGTTCAGGGTGCGAATCGCGACGCCGAAATCGGCCAATTGCGGCGTGCCGTGCTCGTCGAAGAGCACATTCGCCGGTTTGATGTCGCGATGGATGATGCCTTTGCTGTGCGCATAGCCCAGCGCATCGAGCAGCGAGGCCAGCAGCTTGCGGACTTCCGCCAGAGGCCGCGGCGAGGGTTTGGCGGTCAGATCACCGCCGGGCAGGAAGGGCATCGCGTAATACAGCGCGCCGTCGCTGCTGTGGCCGACGTCATGGATGCCGACGATGTTCGGATGGCTCAGCTCGGCGATCAGGCGGGTTTCCTGCTCGAAGCGCTCGATCGCATCCGCGCCGCCGGCTTCGGCCATGCGCAGGATCTTCAGCGCGACCGGACGCTGCAGCGCGATCTGCTCGGCCACGAAGACTTCCGCCATGCCGCCATGCGCGAGGTGACGGATGATCGTGTAGCCGGGAACGTGGGGCGTGGCGGGCGGCGTGGCGGTCATGGCCAGATTGTACCCATACAACCGCATGTATACGCTCGTAGCCTGGACGGAGCGAGGAGAAACCCAGCACTTTTATAGTGCTGCCTTTGACTCATCGTGATGAGATTGCACGCTTTAGCTTAGATTCGAGCGATTACGAGAAGTCTCTGGTTTCGCAGCGCTTTAATCCAGCAGAGGTGCGTGAGGTATCCGTGCGAGGTGGGCATGTCAGTCCATGACATCGAACGGCAATTTCGGATCTTCCTGTTTTCCGAAGATCATGGAAGGAGATGGTCTTACATACGCTTCTTCGGTGGGGTCGATGCTTCTTCGGCCCATTTCGAAAGTGCTTTGCCTGAAATAGGCCTCGTAGAAATCAGGTGATTTTCCGCCTGTGCCTTCGAACGAAAGCATGATCGCTGTTCTAACCTGGCTTGGGCATCTCAGGCCGAAAATAACCCCGGAAATCATGAATGGAGCGGAATGCGTTCCTCTCTGTCTGGAGATGTCTCGCCACTCGCTTTCATACGCCCAGTCCGTAGCCTTTGAAAAGAAAATCGCGTCGATCGTTGATTCCAATCCGGATTCTTTTTTCTCTATTTTCCATGCGTACAGATCCGAAATCTTGGCGCCCTGCTGTAGGCCATATTGAACTTTTTGGATGTATTTGCAGCGATGGTCAGTGGCGTCGTACTCGATGCAGAACCCTGTGTGCTTGTCGGCATAATGGCTCCATAGTAAAGGGCTGTCCCATCGCTCTGAGAGCGTGAGTATTCCCCTTGTATCGAATGATTCTTCAAGCTTGGAGCGGATGTCGTTGACTATACGTCGAATGTAATCGCTGTGAGATTCTTCAAATTCGCCGTCTTCTGTCTGAGTCCAGCGATAGTTGTTCCGCAGTCCCGCGCCGTTGCCGTTATGGAAATGGTCATGCAACTGCTCAAGCTGTCTCATGTCGACATCGTTTATCAGTTCAATCATTCCGTCGAGCGGGTCGTTGAAGCTCGAAAAATTTGCGTACCAAGATTCGCTCTCACACAGAAGTCGCAGTGAGAGTGAGTCGAAAGCGCGATATTTATAAAGATTTTTCGGGGTCACTTGCGGCCACTTCCTTGTTGAGATTTTGTGCTCGTAATTTTCTAGTACTTCACATTCACGATGAAAAACCGCTGCGCGCCGCCTGGAAGCAGCGCTTCGAACTCATCGTCGATGCGTTTCTTCAGCATCGCTCGCGCCAGCGGCGAATCGATGCTGATCCAGCCGAGTTTCGCGTCGGTCTCGTCGGGGCCGACGATGCGGTAGCGGCTGGTGTCGCCGCTGGTCGCGTGTTCCAGTTCGACCGAGGCGCCGAAGAACACCGCCTCCGGGTCGCTGGGCGCGGTGTCCACCACGCGCAGATGTTCCAGACGCTTCGACAGATAGCGGACGCGGCGGTCGATCTCGCCGAGCTGTTTCTTGCGATAGGTGTATTCGGCGTTCTCGGAGCGGTCGCCCTCGGCCGCGGCGGCGGCGAGGGCTTTCACCACTTCGGGCCGGCGGACCCGCCAGAGGTCGTCGAGTTCGGCCTTCAGCCGGGCATGGCCCTCACGGGTGATGAGGGCCGTGCTCTTTTCGGGGGGCGGACGCCAGCGCGACATGGTGCGTCGGTGCGCCCCGGCTTACTTGCCGGTGTGGCGGTTGAGGGTGACGCCGTCGACCTTCACGCTGTCGTTGGACACCACGTCGAGCTGGCGGTCGGTCTCGCTCTTGCTGTCGGGATCGAGCGTGACGGTCTTGCCGCCCGGCTGCAGGGTCCAGGTGCCTTCGACGGCATTGCCGCCCTTGCTCAGCGCGAACATGCCGTCGGCGGTGATTTCCAGCGCGGTGTCGCCGGCGACGTAGCGGCCCTCGAAGGCCTTGGCGTCGAAGGCCGGCGCGGCGGCCGTCGGCGTGGCGTGCTCTTCGACGATCGCGGCATCGGTGCCCGGCACCGGGGTCGGGGGCGGCAGCGGTTCCGCCACCTTGGCATCGACGGGCGGTTCGACGGTCGCGGTGTCGGCCGGCGTCCCGGCGGCGTCGGTCGCCGACGCGGTTTCGGCTTCCTCGGCGGCGTCCTTCTGGCAGCCGGCGGCGAACAGGACGAGCAGCAGAGCGGGGAACAGCAGCGGAGCGGACTTCCTCGGGGTCATGATCGGGGTCTCGATGGACAGGGTGGAGGTGAGGTGGGGCGGGGGAACGGTGGAGGGCGGGCGGATGCGGACGGCGTCAGCGTCGTCCGCCGAACAGGCCGCCGAGGATGCCGCGAACGATCTGGCGGCCGATCTGGCTGCCGACGGTGCGCGCGGTCTGCTTGGCCATGGTCTCGACCATGCCCTGGCGACGTTTCGTGCCGAACATGGCGTCCTTGACCGCCTGGCCGAACCCGCCTTCCTCGGCGTCGTCCTGCGCGCGGGTGCGGGCGGGCGGGGCCTCGGTCTTCTCGGCGACGGCCTCGGCCTTCTTCGCCAGCAGTTCGGCGGCGGATTCGCG